>CAYXHU010000115.1:0-5942 GCA_964464675.1 uncultured Acidimicrobiia bacterium | reverse complement strand
CGAAGTAGAAGCCGTAGATGATCGCCATCCCGGCTCCCATGAGCACCTGGATGACCAGGAAGAAGGAGAGGAACTCGCGCAGGTTGCCGAGGTCGAAGCGGAGCATGGCCCGGTACCCGGCGAACCAGTAGCCGGCTCCGCGGCGCACGGCGGTGGCGGGGACCGTCATCAGGTTCTCCTCGTGAGGGCCCAGGCGGTCAGCCCGCCGGCCGCCACCGTCCAGGCGCCCAGGACCGCATAGGCGCCCGGGACTCCGTCGACGACACCTTCGGTCAGCCCGGCTCGCGTGACCACCGCCATCGCGTGGAACGGCAGCACCCGGTTGATCGCCTGGAGCCAGCCGGGGAGCTGTTCGAGCGGGAAGTTGATCGGGGAGAACCCGAGGATCACGAAGATCGTGACCTGGGTGATGAGCTGCATGAGGAGCGGGTTGCCGATCATGTGCGCCATCGCGTAGCCGACCAGCGTCCCGCAGATCAGCACGAGGAGCACCGCGGAGACGATCGCCGGGGAGATGCTGATCGGCAGGTCGTAGCGCCACACGGCCACGCCGAGTGCGACCGCCATTCCGGGGAGGGCGATGATCATGTTCGTGGTGACCCAGGCCAGGGCGGGGACAGCCCGGGGAACCGGGAGCGACCACATGAAGTCGTAGGTCCGGTCGAAGCGCTGCTGGGCGATGAGCTGCGGCCCGAGGATCATCCCGACGAGCACGAGCGTGATCACCAGGACGCCCGTGGACACGAAGAGCGCCGCCCGATCGGGGATCTGGTCGAAGAAGAGGCCGACCCCGAGCACGAAGCCGGCGCCGGAGAGCACCTGGACCATCACGGTCACCGGGAGCACCAGCCGCAGGTTGGTGAGCTCCCAGCGGAACATCGCCCGGTAGGAGTCCCACCAGTACGAGGGGCCGGAGCGCAGCGCTGCGGTGCTCATGCGGGCGTTCCCGCCGCAGTGCCGGCCGCGACGTCGCCGGTGAGGCGGATGTAGACGTCCTCGAGCGTGGTGGCCCCCAGGGCGTACTCCTCGGCGATCCTGCTGCCCATGAGCTCCTGGGCCCAGCCGATCCCGTGCGCTGCATTCATCTCGGGGATCACGGTCATGAGGTTGTTGCCGGCCCGGGTGTGGGATTCCACGAACGGCGGCAGGGGAGGGGTGGGGGTGCCGGGCGGCAGCATGACCTGGAGCCGGAGCCGGCCTCGGTCGGCGCCCTTGAGCGACGACGGGGTCCCCTCGGCGAGCAGCCGCCCGTCGGCGATGACCGCCAGGCGGTCCACCGACTTCTCCGCCTCGAGCACGTTGTGGGTCACGAGGAACACGGCGACGCCGTCGTCGCCGAGGCGGCGCACCTGCTCCCAGAGGAGGCGGCGCCGGGCGGGATCCACGTCGTTGGTGGGCTCGTCGAGGATCACGATGCGTCCCGGCCACACGGTCACCATGGCGAACCCGACCAGGCGCTTCACCCCTCCGGAGAGCCGGGCTCCTAGGGTGGTGCGCCACTCCCCGATGTCGAGCGCGTCGATGATCGCGGCGCCCCGCCGGGCGACCTCGGCGGCCGGCCCGCCGCGAATCCTGCCGGTGATCTCGATCGCCTCCCAGGACCGGAAGGAGTTGATCGGCATCTGTGCTTGAGGGAGGTACGAGCAGAGCTGGCGGGCCGCGTCCGGGTCGGCGACGAGGTCGTGGGGCCCGAGGGTGATCGACCCGGAGTCGGGCTTGAGCAGGCCGATCACCTGCTTGACCAGGGTGGTCTTGCCGGCGCCGTTGGGGCCGAGGAGGCCGTAGACCTCGCCGGGCTCGACGTGGAGCGAGATGCCGTCGTTGGCGACGACCTTGCCGTTGAAGGTCTTGGTGACCTCGGTGGCTCGGAAGGTCCCGTCCATCGCTCCTCCAGGGTCGGCTCGGGGTGACAGTATTATGACATCAACATGCTGTCAATGGGCGAGGAAACAGCGGCTCCCTCGGGGAGGTACTGTACGGGCGATCCGCTGGGGGAGGTGCGGGTGACCCTGGTCCTCGAGGCACGCAACCTGCGCAAGGCGTTCGGCGACCTGGTGGCCGTGAAGGACGTCTCGTTCCACATCGCAGAAGGGGAGACGTACGGCCTGCTCGGGCCGAACGGCGCCGGCAAGACCACGACGATCTCCATGGTCTGCGGGCTGCTGGAGCGGGACGGAGGCGACGTCGTCGTCGCCGGCAGCCCGGTGACCACGACCTCCACGCGGGCGAAGGCGGCCATCGGCTACGTCCCGCAGGACATCGCCATCTACCCGGATCTCAGCGCCCGGGAGAACCTCATGTTCTTCGGGCACCTCTACGGGATGCGCGGGGCCGACCTCAAGCGGCGGATCGACGAGGTCCTCGAGGTGATCGGTCTCTCGGAGCGGGCCTCCGACCGGAGCGAGGAGTTCTCGGGCGGCATGAAGCGCAGGCTCAACATCGGCATCGGGCTGCTCCACTCCCCGAGGCTGCTGATGCTCGACGAGCCGACGGTCGGCGTGGACCCGCAGAGCCGCAACGCCATCCTGGAGAGCGTCGAGGCCCTGTCGCGCGAAGGCATGGGCGTGCTCTACACCACCCACTACATGGAGGAGGCGGAGCGCCTCTGCGACCGGGTGGCCATCATCGACGAGGGAGAGATCAAAGCCGAAGGCACCCGTGCCGAGCTCGTGAGCCTGGTCGGCCAGCGCGACCGGGTGCGGCTCCTCGGCACGGGGACGCTGGACGCGGCGGTCGGCGCGCTGGCGGGCGAGCCGGGCGTCGAGGAGGCGTCCGCCCACGACGGCGGCATCGACCTCCTCGTGGACGGAGCCGCACACGCTTTGCCCCGGCTGCTCCAGGTGGCGGCGAACGCCGGAACGGCGGTCACCTCGGTGGACGTCGACGAGCCCAACCTGGAGGCGGTGTTCCTCCACCTCACCGGCAAGGCGCTGAGGGACTGAGGTGCGGGCGGCGCTGCTCATCCTCGCCAAGGACCTGCGGCAGCGGGTCAGAGATCGCAGTGTCTTCTTGTGGGGGATCGTCGCTCCCCTGGGGCTGGCGGCCATCTTCAGCCTGATCCTCGGGGGCGTCACCGACACCGGCAGCCTCGACGTGAGCTACGCGGTGGCCGACGAGGACGGGGGAGAGCAGGGGGCCGCCTTCGTGGACCAGGTGCTCCGTCCCCTCGACGCCGAGGGCCTGTTCGAGATCGTGGAGGTCCCGACCGCCGAGGCGGCCGAGGAGCTGGCGGCCGACGGGGACGTGGACGCCTCGTTCGTGATCCCCGCGGGATTCAGCGAGGCGGTCGAGGCGGGCGAGGACACGTCGATCCTCGTGATCGGCAACGTGGACAGCGCCACGTTCGCCCAGGTCGCCCGCTCGATCGCCGGCCAGTACGCCGGGCAGATCAACACCATCGGGGCCGCGGTGTTCACCTACTTCGCGGTGTCCGGGGAGGACCCGGACCCGGAGCGGGCCGCCGAGCTGATCCCGGCAGTCCTCGAGATCCCCGAGCCGCTCGTCCTCGGCGAGTCCGAGGCCTCATCGAAGGAGCTGTCGGCTCCCACCTTCTACTCGGCGGCGATGGCGATCCTCTTCCTGTTCCTCACGGTGCAGTTCGGGGTGCTCGGCCTGCTCGAGGAACGGCAGAACCAGACGCTGCGCAGGCTGCTGGCGGCGCCGATCTCCCGGCGCGCCATCATCGCCGGCAAGGCGCTCACCTCGTTCGTGATCGGGATCGCCAGCATGGCCGTGCTCGTAGTCGGCACGACGCTCTTGCTCGGCGCCGAGTGGGGCGATTCCCTGGGGGTGGCCGTGCTGGTGGTCGCCGGCGTCGTCGCCGCCATGGGGATCATGTTCGTGATCGCCGCCTTCGCCAACACCCCCGAGCAGGCCGGCAACCTGCAGGCGATCGTCGCCTTCGTGCTGGCGATGCTGGGCGGGACGTTCTTCCCGGTGGCCCCGGAAGGATGGCTCGGGCAGCTCAGCCTGCTCACCCCCCATGCCTGGTTCCTGCGCGGGCTCGGGGACGTTGCGGCCGGGAGCGGGCCCGGCGACGCCTTCCCGGCCGCCCTGTACATCGCGCTGTTCGGGCTGGTGACCGGGTTGCTCGCCCAGTTCCGGATCGGGAAGGTGGTGCGCCCGTGAGGAAGGTGCTCGCCATCGGCCGGGTGAACACGCTTCGCTTTCTGCGGGAGCGCTCCAACCTGTTCTTCGTGTTCGTATTCCCGATGCTGATCATCCTGCTGCTCGGGCGGGCGTTCGGGGGCGGGTTCGATGCCCGGGTGGGCGTGCACGTGGCCGGAGACGAGGGGCCCCTGGTCTCCGCCTTCGTCGAGAAGCTCGACGGGCTGGGGGAGATCGCAGTGCAGCGCTACGGCGATCACGACGAGCTGCTCGACGCGGTGCAGCGCGGCTGGGTGGATGCCGGGGTGACGATCCCCGCCGGGTACGACGGGCGGCTGCGATCCGGCGAGGTGGTCGAGCTCGAGTTCGTCGCCCGGCCGGACCAGACCGCCTTCCTGCTGCAGGAGTCGGTCCAGGAGGTCGTCGCAGATCAGGGGCGCCCTATCCGGGCCGCCCGGTTCGTGGAGGCCCAGGGCGCGGCGAGCTTCGAGGAGGCGCTCCCCGTGGCGACCGCCGTGTCGGCGGCTTCGGAGCGGGTCACGGTGCGGTCGCGCGAGGCCGGCGAGCCGTTCTTCGAGGGCTTCGAGACCCTCGGGCAGTTCGACCTGGGAGCCGGTCAGCAGCTGGTGCTGTTCATGTTCCTGACTTCGCTGGCCGGCTCGGCCGACCTCATCCAAACGCGCCGGCTCGGGGTGGCCAGGCGGATGCTGTCGACGCCGACCTCGGCCGGCGTCATCCTGGGCGGGGAGACGGCCGGCCGCCTCAGCGTGGCGCTCACCCAGGGCCTGTACATCATGGTGGGCACGCTGGTCATCTTCGGGGTGAACTGGGGAGACCCGATCGCTGCTCCGATGATCGTGGTGGCGTTCGCCCTGGTGTCGACCGGGGCGGCGATGCTGATGGGATCCCTGTTCTCGAACGACCAGCAGGCCGGCGGGCTCGGCGTGCTGCTCGGCCTGGGGCTGGCCGCGTTCGGCGGCGCCATGGCGCCGGTGGAGATCTTCCCGGAGACCATGCAGACGCTGGCGAAGATCACCCCGCACGCCTGGGCCGTCGACGGCTTCGCCGAGTTGGTGCGCCGCGACGGCACCCTGGTGGACATCCTTCCCCACCTCGGGGTGCTGGTCGGATTCGCCGCCGCCTTCCTGCTGCTGGCGACCTGGCGGCTGCAGCGGGTGCTGACCAGGTAGGCGAGAACGTCCGGATCCGCTCTCCGGCTCATGCCACCGGCCCCGCCGCGGCGACTGCGGCCGGCACCCGGTCGGCGAACTGCTCGAAATTGGCGACGAACATCCTGGCGAGCTTCGCCGCGGCGGCGTCGTAGGCCGCCGGGTCCGACCACGTGGAGCGCGGGTCGAGGAGCCCGGCGGGGACGCTCGTCACCTTCGTGGGCACCTCGAACCCGAACACCGGGTCGGTCCGGTAGTCGGCGCGCGCCAGCTCGCCGTCGATGGCCGCCTTGACGACGGCCCTGCTGTGGGCGATCGAGAACCGTTCCCCGACGCCGGCCGGGCCCCCGGTCCATCCGGTGTTGACCAGATAGGCGGTGACGCCGTGGGCGGACATCTTCTCGGCGAGCAACGCGGCGTAGACGGAGGGGTGCAGGGGCATGAACGGCGCCCCGAAGCACGCCGAGAAGGTCGCCTTGGGCTCGGTCACCCCCCGTTCCGTTCCGGCGACCTTGGCGGTGTAGCCGCTGATGAAGTGGTACTGCGCCTGCTCGGGGGTGAGCCGGGAGATCGGAGGCAGGATCCCGAAGGCGTCGGCCGCCAGCATGAGGATGACCTCGGGATGGCCGCCCATGCCGTCGCGGACGGCATTGTCGAGGTGGGTGA
>CAYXHU010000114.1:0-5952 GCA_964464675.1 uncultured Acidimicrobiia bacterium | reverse complement strand
CGAGCTCGTCCGCGTCGTGGACCACAAAACGCATCGCGTCGGCGCTGAGGCGATGCCCGGCCCGCTCCCGGATCAGGCGGTGCATCTCCTGGCAGACCCGGCGGTAGCCCGGGTGGCCGCCGGGGGCGGTACGCAGCTCGAGCAGGTGGAATGCCTCGCGAGCGTTCATCTGGACGTAGAACCGGACCCGGTAGGCGAACGGGACCGCGTACTGGGCGACGGTGGGCCCCGCAGCCTCCTCGAGGTCGGCGTGCAGCCCCGCGCCTCGGTCCATCACTTCTCGCCACTGCCCCTCGGCGCCGATGTCCCGGATCGAGTCGGGGACGATGTACCCGTGGCCCGTGCCGAGGCGCTGCCACTCGATCGTGAGCATCCGATGGCGCTGCAGGTCGCGGAAGATCCCGTAGTCGCACAGCACGTCGAAGCGGTACGAGGTCCTCTCCATCGCCCTGCCCGGCTTGTGGCGGCGGTTGCCCCGGTCGCCCACGTAGGCGGCGATCAGCGCCGCGCGCCCTTCGGCGGGGAGGGAGCGAACGTGGTCGGTGAGCGCATCGTCCGGCAGGCCGGTGACGGCGTACAGGGCGGCGGCGGCCACCTTCGCCTCACCGTCCGGATCCCATTCGACCAGCGTGACCTCGGGATGCTCCGAGGAGGTTCCGGACGGCACGGCGGCCGCAGCGGCCTCGATGCCCCGAGCCGTCTCGGAGAGATATGCCGACCAGGCGCCGCCCCGGTCGGGGAGGTCGACGCGGCGGAGGAACGAGGGGATGACCTTGCGGAGCTCGACGAGCATGAGGTCGGCGTAGCTGCGGACCTCGGCGAGCGGATGGGCCCGCATCCGCAGCAGGAGATGCTCATACGCCTGCCCGGAACCGTAGATGCCGACGTTCGAGATGGTGGCCGCCGGGAGGAGGCCGCGCAGGTCGTCGCACACTCGGGCTCGGATGCTGGATCGGTATGCGAACGAACGCTCGGCGCCATCGGGGGGGTACAGCGTCTCGTAGAACGTCGTGAGACGTTCGGTGAGGCGGGAGTACGCGGCGAACGATGCGTCGAGGGTCTCTGTGAAGGCTCCGGCAAGGGGAGTGCCGGCGAACTCCGGGGGGATGTGGTAGCGGTAGCGGCCCCCGAGCGGGCGGTCGTAGAACATGTAGCGCGTGCTCTGCTCGAGGTAGGAAGCCAGCCGGCCCCACTCGAGCACCTTGGTGAGGAGGTTGGACGCCTGCTCGCAGGCGAGGTGTACGCCGCCGAGCTGGGCCACCGAGTCGTCGCCGTACTCGGTGAACACCTTGTGGTACAGGTCCTCGGCTCTGGCGACGTCGACGTGGGGGTCGTCGCCGTCGAGCCGGCCGGCGATGGCGGCGATCCCCGTGCCGTCTTGTTCGACGAACTCGTCGAGGAAGAGGCGCCGCAGCGACTTCGAGGAGCGGCTGTATCTGGCGAAGAGCGCCCCCTTGACGACTTCCGGCAGGTTGACCAAGGCGAACACCGGCAGGTGCGTGTTGGTGAAGAAGCGCTCCAGGACCGCACGCTCCGCCGGGCTGAACTCCTCCCGGTGGTATGCCGATGATGGATCCGAGACCATGACGAGCGAGCGTACCGAGCACCGCCGCGCCCCGCCACCGGCTTCGGCGACCGAGCCGGTACGATCCGCGCAGTGAACACGATTCGGGCGATCATCGCCCTGCTGATCGTCGCCATCGCCTCGGTGGCACTGGTCCCGATGCTCGTCCTCATCGATCTCGTGTCGGGTGGAGACGGGTGGGGGCTGTGCCCCGATGGGCTCGTGCAGTGCCGCACGTCCTATTTCGACGGTCTGGAACTGGCGGCGGGCTTGTCGATCCTGGTCTTCGTCCTGCTGTTGCTGCTGCGGATGGCACTGCATGCCCAGCGGATGGCGGCCACTCGGGTACAGGTGAGAGGCGAGCGCTCAGTGGGCCGGGGAGATCGCCTCGGCGGCCGGTAGCGCGTCTTCGTCCCCTGTGGCGGCGAGCACCACGTAGATCCCGACCACGATCAACCCGGCTCCGAGCCATCCGGACGGGCTCAGCCGCTCCCCGAGGAACACGGCCGCGGAGGCGGCGGCGAAGGAGGGCTCGAGCGCGAGGATGATCGCGGTGCGGGCCGGGCCGAGCACCGTCTGGCTCCACACCTGGAGGAGGACGGCTCCGGCGCTGACCGCGAGGCCGGTGATCAGCACCGCGGGCCACACGGCGGCCGCCGGGATCACGAGTCCCTCGACGGCCGCCGAATAGGCGAGGGCGCCCGCGGCCGTGACCAGGGTCTGCACCGCGGTGAACGCCAGGACGGGGTGGCGGTGGGCGACCCGCGCCAGGTACACGATGTGGGCGGCGTACCCGAGGGCCGCTCCCACGGTGAGGGCGTCGCCTCCCTGCAGCCGCAGTGCCTCGTCGAGGGTGAGGAATGCGAGCCCGGCGAACGCCACCACGGCACCGGCGACCACCCAGAGACGCGGGAAGCGCCGTCCCACCGCCGCGGCGAGGAGGGGCGTGAAGACCACGTAGAGGCCGGTGATCAGCCCCGAGTTCGAGGCGCTCGTCGAAGTGAGTCCCTGGGTCTGCAGGGCATACCCGCCGAGCAGGAGCCCACCGGCCACCGCCCCTTCGCGCCACAGCCGGGATCCCGCCGGGCGGGCGACCAGGCACAGGACCGCGGATCCGAGGAGGAAGCGCCAGCCGACGAACCCGATCGGTGGGGTGAGCGCGACCGCGTCCTTGACGACCACGAAGGTGACCCCGTACAGGAAGGAGGCGGCGACGAGGGCGAGGATGGCGAGGTGGTCACGGCGCACGGTGTGCCGAGGATAGGTCCGGCGGACCGAGCCGAGAGCCGCCCGGTGCCGGTACGCTGACCCGCCATGACCGCCGACGCCCGTCATCCCGAGGCGGAGGAGCTCGCCGAGGCCGTCGAGCCGTTGCGTGAACGGCTGCCCGTCTACGGGCGGCTGTTCGGAATCGGGCTGCTCGGCTGCCTCGCCGTGGGTGCCGCAGGATGGGTGTTCCTCTCGCTTCCAGGCCGCGTCGGACGTGAAGTGGCACTTCCATGGCTGTGGGCGCTGTTCGGCAGCGAGGCGGTCGGCGGGGTGGCGTGGGGAGCGTTGGGTGGCCTCCCGGCCGCCGCGGGATACGTGTCGATCATCCTCGGGACGGTGCTACTCCTGGCCGGGGGAGCACGCGGCGGCGGCTACACGAACATGGGGATCGGGGCCATCGAAGCTCTCGTCGGGGGGCGAAACCGCAGCCACGACGACTTCGAAGGCGACGCCGAAGCGCGCCGCGGGAGGATCATGAAACGGCGCGATCCAATGGAGCGGCTCCGCAAGGGGCTGAGACCGGCGGCCAACCCGACCGCGTTCTGGCAATCGGTGGCAGGCTTCGCCTACATCGGGGCCGGATTGGGGGCCGTGATCCTGTTCTCGTGAGTCACCGCGGCGGGATGGTCATCGCGAGCACTTCGCCGACGATGGCGACGAGCGTCCCGACGAGCATCACCCAGGGCCCCGCGCCGAGCGATGCGCCCTCGCCGGCGTCGCGGACCGCCCCTACGGAGTCCGCCAGCTTGGCCGAGGCGAACACCGCGGCCGTGCAGCAGGCCACCAGCGACGGCACACCGGAGCGCGCCCGGTGACCCAGGCTCCGGTCGCCGAGCAGCGCCGGCAGCAGCACCGCGGCGAGCGGGATCAGGGCCGGCCACGCGTCGCCATCGACGCCGTCGACGGTCCCGATGACGGGGAGGTCGACGAACGGGAACAGGACGGCCAGGCCGGCGACCACGACGCCTGCCGTGACGACGAGGCGTCCCGGGTGCATCGTCAGCTCTCTCGGCCGGGTGGCCGGGTGCCCGGGCCCGGGTCGGGTCGATAGGGCGACTGCGGCGACGGCGCCGATCCCGGGGGCCGCTGAGGCAGGCGCCGGGTGGCGTCGGGTGGGGTCGGGTTCCCGGAGGACGGGGGCCGGGGCAGGCCGGATCGAGGCTGCGGCTCGGCGCCGGGACGGGGCTGCTGCTGGGTGGGCCCGGGCTGGGCCTGCCGCCGAGCCGCGCCGCTCTGGGAGGGCTGCGACGCCGCTCGGGGCTCCGTGTGCCCGGCGGGGGGCCGGACCGCCGGGTAGCTGCCTCCGGAGGGCAAGTGGAGCAGCCCGCGCGCCAGGCCGACGCCGATGCCGAGCAGCGTGACGAACGTTCCGAAGACGAGGAGACGCGCTCCGAACCCGACGTTGCCGCCGACCGTGTCGGCCACGGTGCTGGCGTCGAGGAACTTGACGATCGCGTACGGGAAGGCGGCGATGCCGAGGACGAGCGAGAACCACCCGAGGGGGCTGGGGATCGGGCGCGTGTGGTCGGGGATCAGCGTCATGAGGAAGATCGGGATCAGGAGCAGCAGGGCCGGAAGAGCGTCGGCGGAGATCGAGTCGCGAGAGCCTGCCGGGCTCTCGACGAATGGGAGGCTCATCGCTCCGAGAGCGATCAGCACGCCCACGTCGATGATGATGCGCGAAGCGTGGAAGGCGAGCTGGGTGGGCTCCCGCCGGGTGCGGCTCTGTGGGTTCTGACGGTCCACTGTCGGTGCTCTTCGGTCGATGGGTGACGAGGTTAGCGGCGGCCGGGTGGCCGGCCGCGCCCTCGATCCGTAGCCTGGAACCCATGGTGGGGCGGGCGAGCCTCACGCCGGGGCGCGTGCTGGCGCTCCTCGGCGCCGTGGTCGTGCTGAGCGGCCTGGTGCTGCGCGCCTCCGATCAGGCTTCGCACTGGTGGTCGCTGGGCGCCACCGGCCGTGTCGCGGTGATCTCCGCGACGATCGTGCTGGTGGCGGCCGGGTTCCGCCCGGACCGAGGGCGGGTCTCCGATCTCGTCGGTGCCGCCGGGGAGATCGCGGTCGCCGTCGCGGCAGTGGTCTTGGCCGCGACCCGCTTGATGTCCGGGCTCGGGGAGGCCGGGCCGGGGGTCGTGGTGATCTCGTTGGGTGCCTGCGCGCTGCTGGCAGGCGCTTCCTGGGACGTGGCGGAGGCGGTGCACGCCCCGGCGGTGCGGGCCCGCGGTGGGCCGGCCCCCCGTGCGGCCAGCGTCCCCGCTGGGGTCGTGGAACGGGCCGGCTAGGCGAGCAGGTCGATCGTTCCGGCGGCGAGTGATCCGACCCTGACGAGGGCCTCCACCGGCCATCCGTGGGCGGCGAGGCGCTCCCTGCCCCCTGCGTACGACTTCTCGACGACGAAGCCCAGCCCGAGGACTTCGCAGGCCGCCTCCTCGGCGATCTCCCCGAGTGCCTCGGCGGTCCGTCCTCCGGAGAGGAAGTCGTCGACGACGAGCACCCGCAATCCGGCTCCGAGCACCCGCCTGCTGACCTCGACGCGGTACTCGATGCCCCGGGTCGGGGAGTGGACTTCGCGGGAGAAGGCTCGGCGGTCGCCGGGCCCCAGGAACTTCTTGGCGTACACGAACGGGACGCCGACGTGGAGGGCCACCGCTGCGGCAGGCGGGATCCCACTCGCCTCGGCGGTGAGGATCAGGTCCGGCGCTGGGAACCTGCCGGCGAGGGCGGCTCCGATGTCGTAGAGGATGCTCGGATCGACCCGGTGGTTGAGGAAGTCGTCCACCTTGAGGAGGGAGCCTTCGATGCGGCCTCGTTCCAGCACCGCGGCGCGCAGTCGGGCGATCGGGTCGACCGGCGTTCGGTCCGGGTACGGGTGGCCGGAGCTCTCGTCGTTCACGCTGGCCGCAGCGTACTCGCAGGGCAGCCGCCGGTACCATCCGCCGGCGTGGAGACCCCTTCTTCGGAGGAGCGGCGCAACGCCAGGACGATCCTGGGACGCCTGAAGCGGCGGTACCCGGACATCGGGACCGCGCTGGAGTACCGGGAGCCCTGGGAGCTGCTCGTGGCGACCGTGCTCAGTGCTCAGACGACCGACGAGAACGTCAACCGGGTGACGCCGGTGC
>CAYXHU010000113.1:0-5974 GCA_964464675.1 uncultured Acidimicrobiia bacterium | reverse complement strand
GGCCCGCTACATGTGCAACCGGATCGCGGTGATGTACCTCGGCAAGATCGTCGAGGTCGGCGACGAGTACGAGGTCTACGACGACACGGCCCACCCGTACACCACGGCGCTGCTCTCGGCGGTGCCGATCCCCGACCCGGCGGCGCGCAGCCTCAACAACCGCATCCTGCTCGAGGGGGACGTGCCGAGCCCGGCCGATCCTCCGAGCGGCTGCCGGTTCCGGACCAGGTGCTGGAAGGCACAGGAGGTCTGCGCCACCATGGAGCCGGAGCTCATCGACCGGGGCCACGGCCACCCGGCGGCCTGCCACTTCCCAAAGGTGGAGTTCGCCCCGAGCGGGCCGAGGGACTGAGACTGCCGCCCGTGGACCGTGTGGGGAAGCTGCCATCCCGGCGAATGCCGGTTCGGCGGAGCCGGCGGAGGGACTCGAACCCTCGACCTGCGGATTACAAATCCGCTGCTCTGGCCGTCTGAGCTACGCCGGCGCGACCGCGAGCGTAGCGAGCGAGGAGCAGGTAGCGCCGGCCGCTCCGCTCCGCTCGTCGGCTCGGCGGACGTGCGGCACCGATTCGCCGTAGCAGATGGGAGGCTGCTATACACTGGCCGTGCAAAGAAACTGACTACAGAAGAAAGTGACTGCATATGTCAACCGACCGCCCGCTGGGCGTCCGCCTCATCGCCCTCCTGCTCGGCATCAACGGCTTCGTGTCGATCATCGCCGGCATCCTGTTGCTGTTCCACGTCGGCGAAGAGGCTGCCATCGACGCCCTCGGCGTCACCGAGGCCAACCTCAGCGTGCTCGCCATCACTGCGATCGCCGTGGGCGTGATCACCATGGTCATCGCCGCCGCGCTCCGCTCGGGCAGCAACTTCGCGCGGCTGCTGCTGGTGTTGCTCTGGGTCGGCCAGCTCGGAGTGCTCGTCTACTCGATGGTCAGCCTGCACAGCGTCCACTGGACCAGCGCCATGTGGCCCACGGTTATCACGGGTCTCGCCGGCGCATACCTGCTGCTCGACAAGGACGCTCGCGAGTTCTTCAGCAGCGTCAAGAGCTGATCGGCCCACACCTCGACCCGCGCTGGAGCTCCGGCCCCGCGCGGGTCGAGGCGCGCTGGGGCACGTCGGCGAGAGCGGTAGGCTGCGATTTCGGGCCGGAGGGGTCGGTGAACACCAGTCAACGCGACATCGAAGAACTGCTTCTCAGGCTGGCCGAGTTCGGCCAGTTCATCTCCAGTGCCTTGAGCGAGGCGACCGGTGACGCCGAACTCATCGACAACGTCTCGATCATGGTCCTGGCCACCCTCGACCTGGAAGGGCCGCAGCGGCCCAACGACCTCAAGGACCGCACCGGGCTGTCGAGCGGCGGCGTCACCAAAGTGGTCGATCGCCTCGCCGAGCGCGGCCTGGTGGCGAGGGCGTACGGCGTCATCCCGGAGGACCACCGGGGTGTGCTCGTCTCGCTCACGGAGGAGGGACGACGGTTCGTCGGCACCGTGACCGAGGCGCTCGCCGAGCACCTCCCCCACTCGAGAGCCCTGGTCGAGGAACTCGACAGGCTGCTGCCCGGCTGAGGAGGCCGGCTCACTCACTCCCCCGACGCGCCCGGGACACCTCGAACACCGCCAGCGATGCGGCTACCGAGGCGTTGAGGCTCTCCACCCCCGCCGCCATCGGGATGCGGGCCAGCACGTCGCAGCGCTGCGCGGTGAGGCGCGCCAGCCCGGAGCCTTCGGCCCCCACGACGATCGACACGGGCTCGGTGAGCAACGCCAGGCCGAACAAGGACCGGTCCGCCGACCCGTCCAGGCCGACCGCCCACAGCCCGTGCTCCCTGAGCCGCTCCAACGCGGCGGGGATCGCCGAGACCACCGCCACCGGGAGCCGCTCGAGTGCACCGGCGGCCGCCTTGAACGCAGTCGCACCCAGCGGTGCCGCCCGGCGGCCCGCCACCACCATCCCCGTCATCCCGGCGGCGGCCGCCGAGCGGGCGATCGCCCCCACGTTCCGCGGATCCTCGAGATGGTCGAGCACGACGACCGCGTCGGTGCCGTCACCGTGAACGAGGTCGTCGAGGCCGACGGTGCGCAGCGGACGGCAGGCGGCGATCACTCCCTGCGGAGCCGATGTCTCGGCTCGGGGCCGCACGTCGTCGACGACCTCGACCGCCGCCCCGGTTGCCCGCGCCGCGGCGATGAGATCCCCGTGGGAACCGACACGGCCCCGCTCGATGGTCAGCGACACCACGCGGCCGGCGTCGAGGGCGGCGGCCACCGCGTGGAGCCCTTCGACGCTACCCCCGATGCCAGGTGGTACCATCGGGCCCGTCCTCGAGGACGACGCCGAGCTCCCCGAGCCGATCCCGGATCGTGTCGGAAGTCGCCCAGTCGCGCGCCTCCCGGGCCGCAGAGCGGACTGCGATGATCGCCTTCAGCGCAGCCTCGGGGGTCGCCCCCACCCCGTGGGCCCCTGCCATCTCGACGAGGGCCGAGGAGACGTCGTCGAGTCTCTGCTCCGGCTCGGCCAACCCGAGCACCCCGCAGATCTCGTCGTAGGCCGCCGCCTGCGCCGAGGCGTCCTCGCCGGAGTCGGCCAGGCGGTTGCCGTCCCTGACCACGTCGAACAACGCCGCCATCGCCCCGGCGGTGCTGAAGTCGTCGTCCATGGCCTCTCGGAACGCGTCGACGGCGTCGGAATCGGGCGCGGCGCCGCCCGGCTCCACCCTTCGCCGGAACGACCAGAGCCGCTCCACCGACGAGGCCGCATCCTCGAGAGCCTCGGCGGAGAAGTCGATCGGCGCCCGGTAGTGCGCCCTCAGGTAGAACAGGCGCACCGCGATCGGCGGATACCGGTCGAGCAGTTCGAGCAGCCCGACGATGTTGCCTGTGGACTTGGCCATCTTCTCGCCGCTCAGGTTCACCATCCCGTTGTGGAGCCAGTACCTGGCGAACGGCGCGTCGCCGGCCGCCGCCTCGGACTGGGCCACCTCGTTCTCGTGGTGGGGGAACAGCAGGTCCAGGCCGCCGCCGTGGATGTCGAAGCCGAAGCCCAGCTCGTGCTCGGCCATCGCCGAGCACTCGATGTGCCAGCCCGGACGCCCGGGCCCCCATGGAGAATCCCAGGCCGGCTCGCCCGGCTTCGACGCCTTCCACAACGCGAAATCGGCCGGGTCCCGCTTGTGCGCACCCGGTTCGACCCGCGCCCCGGCGACCAACTCGTCGACGTTCCTGCCGGAGAGGCGCCCGTACGCCGGGAAGGAACGCACCGAGAAGTAGACGTCTCCCCCGGCGGCATAGGCGTGCCCCCGGTCGATCAGGCGCGCGATGAGCTCGATCATGTCGTCGATGTGCGCCGTGGCGTACAGGAGCCGGTCGGGCGGCAGCACACCCAGCAGCCCGTACGCGTCGAGGAACTCGCGGGTTGCCCTCGCCGCGACCTCTTCGGTGGTGATCCCCTGCTCCTCGGCGGCCGCGATGATCTTGTCCTCGACGTCGGTGATGTTGGTGACGTACGTGACCCGGTAGCCGCGCCACGCCAAGTAGCGGCGGATGACGTCGAACGCCACGGCTTGGCGCCCGTGGCCCACGTGCGGTGCCGACTGCACGGTGGGCCCGCACACGTACATCGACACCTCCCCCGGCACCCGGGGCTCGAAGGGCTGCAGCGTCCGGCCGAGCGTGTTGTACACCTGCATGGGCGGCCGATGGTACAGCGGCGCGGTAGCCTGGCTTGTCGTGACGCCTTCTCCCTCCCGGCCGTGGGTCATCGCCCACCGCGGCGCCTCCGCGGCCGCCCGCGGCAACACGCTCGAAGCCTTCCGGCGCGCCGGCGCCATGGGCGCCGACGCCGTCGAGCTCGACGTGCGGCGCACCGCAGACGACCGGGTCGTCGTCCACCACGACGACTCGCTGCGCAGCGGGCCCATCATCTCCATGCGCCTCGCCGAGATCCGAAAGGCCGCGCCCAGCGTGCCCACCCTCGACGAGGCGATCGAGGCCTGCGGGCCGATGTGGGTGAACGTCGAGGTCAAGAACTCACCGATCGACCACGACTGGGACCCCGACGACCGGATCCTCCCGTTGATCGTGGCGATCCTCGAGTCGGCCGGGCGCAGGGAGGGGACGGTGGTGTCCTCGTTCAACCCGGCCACCGTGTCGCGTGCCCACTCGCTGGGGCTCCGCACCGGATGGCTCGTGGCCCGGGGGCTCCCGGTGCGCCCGGTCCTGGAGCAGGCGGCCGCCGCAGAGCACTACGCACTGCACCCTCACGTCTCCGCGCTGGACGGCGACCACGCCGGGGCGGTGGTCTCCGCCGCGCATCGGGCCGGGCTCGCCGTGGTCGCCTGGACGGTCGACGACCCCGACGAGCAGCGCCGTCTCGCTGCGGCCGGGATCGACGGCATCATCACCAATCGACCGGACGACGCGCTCGCCGCGCTCGAGGGCCCCCCGCCCTCAGACTGACAGCACGGCGACGGCAACGGCGGCCATGCCCTCGTCGCGGCCGAGGAACCCCATGCCGTCGGTGGTCGTCGCCTTCACCGAGACCGCCTCCGTCGCAAGCCCCAGTACCTTCGAGAGAGCGGCGCGGATCGTCTCGCGATGGGGAGCGACCTTCACGGTCTCGCCGATCACCGTCACGTCCACGAATTCCGGGCGAAACCCGGCCTCGGTGACTATCTCCACCACGGTCTGCAGCAACGCCATGCTGTCGGCTCCGTGCCAGCGGGGATCGGAGGACGGGAAGTGGGCGCCCAGATCCCCGAGCGCAGCCGCTCCGAGCAGGGCATCGGCCACCGCGTGTGCCACGACGTCGGCATCCGAGGTCCCGGCCAGCCCGCGGTCCCGGTCAACGACCACCCCGGCGAGCAGCAGCGGCGGATCGCCGAAGCGGTGAGCGTCGATCCCCCACCCGACCCTCATGAGAGCAACGCTTCGGCGACCTTCAGGTCGCCCGGATAGGTGATCTTCAGGTTCTCGGCCTCACCGGCGACGATCGCCACCGTCCCGCCGGCTCGTTCGATGAGCACCGCCTCGTCGGAGGCGTCGCCGGGATCGGCCGCCTGGGCGGCCCGCAGCGCGGCCACACGGAACCCCTGGGGGGTCTGCACCGCGACGAGGCCCGCCCTGTCCACCGTACGCTCGACGATCGTGCCGACCACCTTCTTGAGCGTGTCGCGCACCGCCACGGCGGGGACGACCGCGTCGGTGCCCTCTCTCCGCAGCGTATCGAGCACGCGGGCCGCGAGCACCCCGGAGGCCAGGGGCCGGGCCGCGTCGTGGACGAGCACGAACTCGGCGTCACCGGGCAAGAGTGCCATCCCGGCCTCCACCGAATCGCGACGTCGCTCGCCCCCGGGGATCCCGCCGTCGACGTCGCCGACGACGACCACGCCGTCGACACCTCCGGCCAGCAAGCAGTCCCTGGCACGCTCCCACAGGCTGATCCCGGCCAGGGTCACGAGATGCTTGGGGCGTCCGAACCGGTCGCCCCTGCCCGCGGCGACGACGATGCCCCAGGCGCTCACTCGACCATCCGGGCGAACAGCATCCGCCCGACCGAGGTCCGCAGGGTGTTGGCCACTTCGACCTCCACGACCGATCCCACCGAGGCCGCTCCGCCTTCGATCACCACCATCGTCCCGTCGTCGGTGTAGCCGACGCCCTGGCCCGGCTCGCTGCCCTGACGCTCGATGAGGATCGCCACCCGGTCGCCGGGAACGAGCGCCGGGCGGAGCAGCTCGCCGAGGGCATGGGGGTTGAGCACCGACACGCCCCTCAGCCCGGCCGCCTTGACGAGATTGTGGTCGGTCGACACCAGCGTCGCCTCGGACCTGGCGCACAGCGTGATGAGCTTCGCGTCGACGTCGCCGTGCTCGGGCACCGAGTCCTCGCTGACCCGCAGGTCGATCCCCGACACCTCACGCAACGCATCGAGCACATCGAGACCCCGCCTGCCGCGGCGGCGTGTGCTCTTG
>CAYXHU010000112.1:0-5996 GCA_964464675.1 uncultured Acidimicrobiia bacterium | reverse complement strand
TGAACAGCCCCTCCTCGGCCTCCCAGACGGTATCGGGCAGAACCGGATCGGCGTCTGCGCCCACACGCCTGGCTTCGAGCAGCCCGGTGAGATCCCCGGGATCTACGTCGGAGGGGAACGACAGGAAGAAGTGCACCGAATCGCCCGGCTCCGTGTCCCGCTGCTCGGGGAACATCTCGAAGGGTGGGACGTCGGCCGCAAGTGCAGCGCCGGCAGGGTGGATCAGGATCGCCACGAGGGCGAAGAGCACTCCAACGTGGCGCGAGCCCGGCAGAGATCGACCGCCCAATCGACCATCGAGGATCTCGGGTACCCCCTGCTGAGACTCCTCCCAACCATAACCCGTGGGTCGGGCGTCCATCACGGCTCGTCCAATCACGGAGATTGGGTCTCCGCCGACACTGCCTGCCTGGTCCCGTACCTCGCTACCGAAGCGCGCCGTGGGAAGATTCCCCATGGTCCTCGAGTATCCGGATCCCGAGCTGCGGTCGAGCCTCGTCCTCCTCCGCACGTGGAGCTACGACGATCTCCCGTGCATCGAGGCGGCGAGCGCCGACCCGAGGATCCCCCAAGGGACGACCGTCCCGGCCGACTACACGGATGAAGCGGGCCGGGCCTTCATCGAACGGCAATGGGATCGCCGGACGAGCGGCCGGGGACTGTCCTTGGCGATCGCCGACGGTTCGACGAACGAGGCGAAGGGCCTCGTGTTCCTGGGTCTCGGTCGGCAGCGAGGCCATTGTGACCTCGGGTACTGGCTGATCCCGGCAGCCCGGGGCCGGGGATTGGGCACTGAGGCGGTTCGCCTCATCAGCCGGTGGGTGCTCACCGAGACCGACGTGCACCGGCTCGTCGCCCAGGTCGTACCGGACAATGCCCCGTCGGTGGCCCTGCTTCGCAGCCTCCGATTCTCCGAGGAGGGGCTTCTTCGGTCGTGGCTCTGGATCGGGGACGAGGCGGTCGACGTCATCCAGTTCTCGCTGCTGCCGAGCGACCTGGCGTGAGCAGCCTCGGGCACCGACGACCGTCCCGTCCCTCGCCACACCGCCTTCCCCTCCCTCAGGCTGGGGTGGCGGCGTGGCCGCAGGGCACGGCGACGGGGAGTTTCTTCCCACGCTCAAGCACCTGCAGGAGACGCCGCGTCGCTCGGCGCTTCCGGTCAGGTCGGGTCGCCGCTCCCGCCCCATGCGCCCCGGTGCACCAGCTCCTCCAGCGGCTTGCGACCGCTCATGCCGGCCCGGCGTCGCTCGGCTCGCTGTTCCCGTTCCGCGGAAGGATCCGGGTAGCCGATGGCTACCACCCAGCGGCACTGATGGCCCTCGGGGAGCCGCAGAGCCTCCCGGGCGGCGGCCTGATCGTGGAGGGTCACAGGGCAGGAGCCCAAGCCGCGAGCTGCGGCTGCGAGCATGATGTTCTGCGCGGCACGCCCGATGTCGAAGTCGTTCCCGTCCGGAGTGCGCACCAGGGCGATCGTCAGGGGAGCCGCCCGGACTGGGCTGCTGAACCGTCCGGCTGCCGCGACACGCTCTCGATCCTCGGCATCTTCGAGCACCACGAACGCCCAGCCCTGGGTGTTCTTCGAGGATCCGGTCCAGCGCGCCGCCTCGAGGAGCGCCGCGACCTCCCCGGCGGGCACCGGGCGGTCGAGGAACCTGCGCACCACGCGGAGGCCGAGCACATCGCGGTAGGTGTCGGACATCGCTGCTCCCTGGTCGCTCGCCGCAGACCCTACCGGCGAGTGATCTCAGAGGCTCCCGGATCTAGCCCCGGTGCACGGGCTCAGCCGCCGCGCAGCTCGAGGATCGCGGTGATGAACGCAGCGGCGATCGGGCCGGCGACGCGTCCCCCCGACCCACCCCCCTCCACCACCACTGCGAACGCGAGGTCCGACCACGTTCCCACGAACCAGGCGTGGGTGGCCAGACCGTCCTCGGCCATGAACTCCGCCGACCCGGTCTTCCCGCGGATCTCCTCGCCGGGCACCTGAGCCGGCTGCCCGGTCCCCTCCGTGACGACCGCCAGCATGGCTTCGTCGAGGAAGGCGGGGATCGCCGGATCGAAGGGGTCGGAGACGACCTGATCGGACCCGGGGACCAGCAGGGGTGAGCGCCAGATCCCGGTGACTGCCGCCGCGGCCATCGATGCGGCGTGGGCCGGCGTGAGCAGCACCTGCCCCTGTCCGATGGCGGCCGCCGACCGGCCCGCCAAGTCCGGGGGATCCGGGAACTGGGAGACCGCCGCCGGAACGTCCAGGGTCGGCTCGGTACCGATCCCATAGCGTGCCGCCCAGTCGGTCAACGCACCGGGCTCGAGTGCGATGGCCGCCAGGAAGGCGAACGTCGTGTTGCACGACGCCGAGAAGGCGGTGACGAACGGCACCTCGCCGAGGTCCATGTCGTCCACGTTCCGGAAGGCCCTCCCGTCGACGGTCACCTCGTCGGGGCATTCGACGGGTTCGGCGGGGTCGAGACCTCCTGCCAGCAACGCCGACGCGGTGACGATCTTGAAAGTCGATCCGGGTGGATACAGCCCGGAGAACGCCCGGTCGAATCCGCCCACCGGCCGCACCGCGCTGGCCCGGACCTCCCCGGTGTCGAGGTCCACGGCCACGAGGGCGACGGGCAGATCGATCCCGTCCACGGCGGCTTCAGCGGCGAGCTGGGTCTCGATGTCGAGCGTGGTCTCCACGTCCGAGGGATCGGCTCCGGGCAAGCTGTGCAAGACGTCGACCACCCGTCCGAACTGGTTGACCACCCTGACCTCCTGGCTCGGCGACCCGGCCAATGACCGCTCGAAGGCCAACTCGAGGCCGAACCTGCCGACGGTGGAGCTCTCGTCGTAGGGGGGACCCAACTCGGCGAGCATCTCGGCGGTGATCGGTCCGGTGGTACCGACGATCTGGTCGGCGAACGGCTCGGCGACGCTGAGACGGGACTGCCCCGACCGGATCAGCACGCCGGGGACCTCGGCGAGTTCCTCTCCGTAGACCGCGTACTCGGCCCCGGTCATGTCGCCGACCGGCAGGAACCAGTCGGGCTGGACCCCAGGACGCTCCAGTTCGGCGGTGACCGTCTCAGGGGGGATCTCTGCGAGGAGCTCCAACGCGACGAGGAGCTCGTCGAGATCCTCGATCCACTGGGGCACGACGCCGACTACGTGGATCTCCCCGCCGGACACAATCGGCCGGCCGTCGTGCGCGAGGATGGCGCCCCGGGGGCCCCACTCACGGACGACGGCGATCACGTCTCCCTCGCCGAGCGAGGGATGGAGGGTGGCCGGTTCCCAGTCGACGCTCCAGCGCCCCGATTCCTGCACGAGGCGCACGGTCCCTTCGTACGACCAGGTTCCGAGCGCTCTGGTGCCGACCGTCATCGTGAAGTCCACCTCGACGGTCTCTCCGGCGATGCGCACGTCGTTGCGCTGCGCAGCGGCATCGGTGAGCAGCAGCCAGTCGGCCCACGCAGCGTGGGCGTCGCGCACCGCCGCCGTCGGGTTGGTCGTCAGGGCGGCCGCAGCCTCCCAGTCCTGCGCCGCCCACGAAGCGAGATACGACTCGGCGATGGCGGTCGCCGCCCGCCGGTCGTCGTCGTCCAGTGTGGTCGTGGTGGTCGATTCAGGCGCGACCGACGTGG
The DNA here is from genome assembly GCA_964464675.1 of uncultured Acidimicrobiia bacterium. Taxonomy (GTDB): domain Bacteria; phylum Actinomycetota; class Acidimicrobiia; order Spongiisociales; family UBA11373; genus CAYXHU01. The sequence continues at coordinate 2,364 of CAYXHU010000112.1, read as the reverse complement.
TGGTGGTCGTCGAAGTGCTCGTCGATGTGCTGCTCGCCGGGTCCACGCCGTCGCCGTTGGTGCAGGCGGCTGCGATCACGGCGAGGGCGGCGACGATCCGCAGCAGCCTGAGCATGGCGACATCGTAGAGCCAAGCCGCCCTTGCGACGCGGCGCGCCGCCCGGCGGGCTCACGACGATCTCGACGAGCTCCCTACGAGCAGCAGGACCCCGCCGCCCAAAGCGACCCAGACTCCGGCGTTGATGCCGTCGCTCAGTGCATCCCCGAACGAGCCGCCCAGATCCTGGATCCCGAGGATCAGCTGGATGCCGAACAGCGCAGCCACGACGATCGCCAGGACGCCGACGATCCGTCCTGCGGTCACCGGAACCTGAGGCAGCACGGCCGCTGCCAGCCCGGCTGCGGCGAGCACGAGCACCACGATGCCGATCGTGAAGGCTCCCACGTCTCCCCCGAACACCCGGTCGATCAGCTCGTCGCTGCTCCACAGCGACCCGATCGGCCAGTCGAGCGAGTTGTTGGCGAACCCCTGCACCCACGGCAGGAACGCGGCCACGGCGAGGGCGGCGACGCCGACCAGGGCGACCACCGGCAATCCGCTGAGAGAGATCCCCGCTGCAGCAGGGCGGGCCCGTGCAGCCGGCGCCGATGCTCCCATCGCTTCGAGCCTCCGCCCGTCGACCCACCCGGTCCAGCCGTTCGAGCCGACCACCTTGGCCCATGCCCCGCGCGTCTCGTCGACCCGCAGCTCCACGCGCGCCGCCAGCGTCGCCACCGGCTGCTGCGCCGGGTCCGGGGCCGACCATGCCGGGAGGCCCCCGGAGGGGACCCGGTGGGTCGGGGTGAACACCGCCGGGGCGGCAGGTGCCTGCGGGACCACCGGCTGTGGTGCGGGCTGGGGTTCGGGCTGGGGCTCGGGTTCGGGCTCGGGCTCGGGCTCCGGCTCGGGCTCCGGCTCGGCCTGGGCGGGTGCGATCGCTTCGAGCCTCCGGCCGTCCACCCATCCGGTCCAGCCGTTCGAGCCGACCACCTTGGCCCATGCCCCGCGCTCCTCGGCGATCACCAGCTCGACACGGGCCGACAGCTTGGCGATCGGGGTCGTGGAGCCGTCGGGCACGGACCACGCCGTCATGCCTCCCGCCGGGACACGGTGGGTGGGCACGAAGGCCTCGGGTTCCGGCTCCGGCTGCGGCTCGGGCTCCAATTGCGGCTCCGGCTGTGGCTCGGGTTCCCCGGAAGGTTCCGCTTCGGCCTCCGGTTGTGCCGCTGCCGCCGCCTCGGCCGCCGCCTCGATCCCGGCGGCTGCTGCCGCCAGGTCGTAGATCGCTCCCATGAACCCGAATCTGGCCGTGCCCGGGTCGAGGATCTTCGTGAGCTCCTCCCCTCCGGCGGCCGTGTGGCTCAGGGTGACGGCGTCGTCGCCGGTTATCACGCTGAAGACGATCGGCCGGTCTTCGGTCAAGGTGATGGTCGGCGGATCGCCTTCGCCGAACTCGAGGGTCGGGTCCGCGGCGCACCACTCCCGGATCCGGCCGAGGATTTCTTCGCTCACGGTGCCCTCCTTCCCGGGCGCCGCGGTGCGGCAGGCGCCCGTCCGTGTTCCGCGGTGGAGCCTACCGGGTCGCGCCGCAGCGCACCCGGCGGAGCGCCCGCCGTTTCGCGCCGGTATGGTGTGCCGCCATCGACCCGGAGGCGGTTGGCATGGCGGTCCCACGGCCGGCGTTCACGGTCGGCATCGAGGAGGAGTACCTCCTCGTCGATCCGGTGAGCCGAGACCTCGTGCACGGTGCCGGAGGCGGGGTCGTCGAAGAATGCCGGGCGCTGCTCGGAGACCGTGTTGCCCCCGAGTTCCTGCAGGCGCAGATCGAGGTGGCCACCGGGGTGTGCGCCGACGTGCCGGAGGCACGCGCCGAGCTGAAGGAGCTCCGCAGGACCGTCCTCGGTGTGGCCGAGAGCCACGGCATGGCGGTGATCGCCTCCTCGACGCACCCGTTCGCCGACTGGGGCGTCCAGCAGGTGACCGACCAGGATCGCTACATCGGCCTGGCTCGCGACATGCAGGCGGTGATCCGCCGCCTGGTGATCTGCGGCATGCACGTGCACGTGGGGATCGACGACCCCGACCTGCGCATCGACCTCATGAACCAGGCGGCCTACTTCCTCCCCCACATCCTCGCGCTCAGCGCCTCGTCGCCGTTCTGGCGCGGCATGGACACCGGACTGAAGTCGTACAGGATGAGCGTCTTCTACTCGATGCCCCGCACCGGTCTGCCCGAGGAGTTCTCCTCGTGGGGCGAGTACCAGCGCCACGTGTCCGTGCTCGTGGACGTCGGCCTCATCGAGGACGCCTCGCAACTGTGGTGG
>CAYXHU010000111.1:0-6036 GCA_964464675.1 uncultured Acidimicrobiia bacterium | reverse complement strand
GTTCACGGTTGCCCGGGTTTCCGCCGAGCACGTCATGAAGGCGGCGGACGATGTCGCCGCACGGATCGCCTTCAGGCTGCAGACGGCGCTGCTCATCCAGGACCGCGGCTACGGGGCTGCAGCCTGAGCGAGGCCGCCGGTCCGCCTCAACGGTTCGCCGCCGCCACCTCGGTCTTGCGGCCGAACAGGAAGTAGGAGATCGGGCCGACGAAGTTGATGAGGCTCACCGCAGTCCAGAACCTCTTGTCGCCGCGAATCTGCTCGGCCGGCCGCGTGCGGATGTCCCTCTGAGCGAGGACCAGCAGGGTGAGTTGGAGGACAACGCCGAGGATGGCGAAAGCCTGCTGCTGCGGGCTCATCTCCGACCACGACTTCTTGGTGCGTTTGGCCATGTACGCCACGGTATCAGCCCGGCGATCCGGGCCGTGCTCGCCGGAGCGGTATCGTCGCTCCGACGCCGACGACAGGACGAACGTGCTCCACGAGCAGACCGATGCGCGCTCCATCCCGTTCGAACGGTGGTGGAACGTGCGCGACCTGGGGGGACTCCCGACCCGGGACGGGCGGACCACCCGGCACGGGGTGCTGGTCCGCGCCGCGAGCCCCGGATACGCCACGGCGGCGGACATCGACCGGGCCCGCCGGCTCGGCCTCACCACCTTCGTCGACCTGCGGATGCCCGGCCACGCGCCCGACTGGCGGGATGCGGCCCCGGACGTGACCACCGTCGAGGCCGACCTCGTCGGGTCGCTCTCCCCACCGCGAGAGGAGATCTCCGCAGAGCAGCTCCTCCGGATCCTGCTCGCCGCCGGCCGGGGAGAGGTCGCCCGTGCAGTGGACACGATCGGCCGCCTCGCCCTCGAGTCGCCGCCGGTGGTCTTCCACTGCCACACCGGCAAGGACCGAACCGGCCTGGTCGCCATCGTGCTGCTGTCGCTGGCCTCGGTGCCCGAGGCGGCGATCGTCGCCGACTACGTGGCGTCGAACCCGGGCTTCCTCGAGATGCGGGCGGCCCTCACCGCCGAACCGGGGGTGGAGTTCATGGCCGGGGCCCCGGCCGCCATCCGCGGTCCCGTGTCCGAGGACGCCGCCGAGGAGGCGCTGCGCTTCCTCGAAGAGTGCGGCGGCGTCGAGGCCTACCTCGAGTCGGGCGGTCTCACGGCCGCCGAGATCGAACGCGCCGCCTCCCTGCTCCGGTAGCGGAGGGATCCCGGCCGCGCCGCGGCCCCCGCCGTCAATGCCCGTGCCCCTGGGACTCCAGCGCGCGGACGGCCTCCAGCAGCTCCGTGTCGAGCGCCACCTTGCGCCCGGCCCGATAGTCGAAGAGCACGATCACCCCCTCGCCTTCGGCCGCCGGGGCGCCGTGCCGGCGGCTGTGTGCCCGGTAGCCCATGAGGAAGGAGGAGGTGCCCAGCCTCAGCACCGTCGACTCGACACGGACGTCGTCCGGGTATCGCAGCGCCAGCCGGTAGTCGCAGGTGGCCCGGGCGAGGATCGGGCCGACCCCATCGCGTTCCATTCGCTCCAGCAGGCCGATCCTCTCGAAGTAGGCGATCCGGGCACTCTCGAACCACCGCAGGAACACGGTGTTGTTGACGTGCCCGAAGGCGTCCATGTCGCCCCAGGCGACCGGAACCTCCAGGGACACGGGCCACCTGCCGAGTTCGGGCTCCGTCATCCGCCGAACCTCCTCGTGCCGTGCGGGCAGTCGATGTGCTGTCGGCCTGATGGGCGCGTCTCGCCACCAGCTTTGCAGCCGCAGGCCACATCGGGCGAGGCTCCTCCTCCTGGGCAACTCGGAATCACCGTTTGCACGACACGTGCCGGCTACGTAGGGTCCCCTGCCTGGACGGCTGCACTCGGGGGGCACCGAGGTGATGACCGTGAGGGTGAGACTGTTCGCGGTGTTGGCCGTGCTCGCCGTCCTCGCGTCGGCATGTGGCGACGACGACGGATCCTTCGGGATTTCCACGGTTCCGGGAGCCACGACCGAGGCATCGGCAGACACCACCTCCGGGACGGCGGCACCGACCACAACGGCCGCCCCAGGCACGACGACGGACACCTCGCAGCCGGTCGAATCGACGACCACTTCGGCCCTGGAGCCGGAAGGCGATGACACGGCCCTGCTGAACGAGTTCCTCGACGCCGACTTCTCCGACGTCGAGCCGCTCGATGAGCCGCTCACCGGCAGTGACGCCCTGGTCGGGGGAACGCCGAACACGACGGCCTCCCGAGCGATCACGGCCGTTCTAGAAGACGCCGGGATCGACCTGACCGGGATGAGGTTCTACGTGCTCCCGGTCACCGGCACCCCGGAGTGGCTGCTGGTGATCGAGACCAGCGACGACACGGCGCTCTCCACCGACGACACCGCCGCGGGTGAGCAGTTCCTGCCGATCGTCATGGAGCAGATGGGCTTGTGGGGTCTCACCCGCCTCGTCTTCAACTACGAGGGAGCCGATCAATCGGGACCCCTGGTGATGACGTTGACGATGACCCTCGCCGACCTGGAGGCCGCCAGTCAAACGGAAGGCGCCGACATCACCGAGTTCGCCAAGATGCAGATCGTGAGACCGGGGTCATGAGACGGTCGATCGCTCCCCTGGTGATCGTGCTCTCCCTGTTCACGCTGACGGGATGCGAGGCACTGGACTTCCTCCTGGAGCTGTTCGCCCCGGTCGACATGGCAGCCGATCCCGACCAAGGTGTGCAGGCGAGCGGAGACTCGCATGAGGCGACCGGCAAGATCGACGAGGCCGAGACGACGGTCCACGAAGTCCTCAACGGCGACGAGCCGCCCGAGGATCTCGACGACCTTCGGGCGGTGCGCCCGGGGGACGCCAAGATCGCCAACTACCTGTTCTGGCTGGCGTACCTCGATGGTGACACCATCCTCATGCGCCAGGCATCTCGCGACGCCAGGGCGCTCCACAACGCGGCGCTCGCCGGGCACTCCGAGGGCGACATCCAGCGTCTCTGGCTGGAGAGCAACCTGGACACCATGTCGGACATCCTGAACTCGCAGCAACCGGAACCCGGCGCCGACGCCGCCGAACGGTTCGACACACTGACGGACACCTACTGCGACACGCTCGGGAACTACCGCGAGGCGTACGGCACCACCTTCGAGGGGGTCGCCTACCTGGAGCTTGCCAACACCGCCCCGTGCACCTCGTTCTGACCGATTCCCGATCGGTGACCGCAGAGTCCTTCAGTCGCCGGTGATGAACAGCGACCACATGCCGTCTAGGCCGATGGCCGCCCGATAGCGGGCGTACCCGCCGATGACCACCCAGTCGTCGGCGATCCCGTCGCCGTAGAGGGCGATCAGCGCGGCCTGCTCCTCGGGGGGCACCGCCTCCCATTCCGGGGCGGTGTAGGCGGCCGGCCACACGTAGCTCACGTCGCCTTCGGTCTCGACACGGGCGAACGGCAGGTTGAGGGTCTCGACCATCCACCGCAGCGGCTCGCCGATGTCGTTCTCCTCGAACGACTGCCAGTACTGGGCTGCGTCGCCGGCCTCGCCGAAGCTGTACGCGAAGTAGGGCCACGACGACAGACCCCTCAGGGCCTCGTAGTCGCAGGCCACGGCGGCCTCGACGACGGCGCGGCGGGTGGCGGCCACCGCCTCGGGGAGGTCCTGGTCGACCGGGATCGGCGACATGCCCGAAGCCGAGCACGACGGGGCCTCGGCGCACGACACGCCGTCGGCGGCGCAGCCGTGCTCGCACTCCTCGAGGGCTCGGGTGATCGGCTCGAGCGCCCGACAGGTCTCACCCTCCGGCCAGTCGGTCGGCACCGGCGTTCGCGGCTCGACGGTCACGCATCCGTGGGATTCGAAGTCCTGTACGACGATCGAGGCGCCGTCGTCGGGCCGCACGATGCAGGAACGCTCCCCGATCGGCCGCAGCAGTTGCTCGCATGCGGCCGGATCGCAGGTCGGCGGAGGCTGGCAGGCGCCGTTCGCGCAGTCGTACGGACAGGTCGTGGGCACCCATTCTGTCCCGCTCGGAACGCAGGTGCCCCACTCGCCACCCGCTGCCGGGTCGTCGGACGGCGCACACCGGGAGGTCTCGTAGACCGTGGTCAACTCGGTGGGCGACGAGCAGAACGCAGCGGAGAACGTCGAGGGGCAGTTCTGCAGGCCGACCAGGCACTCCATCGGGAACTGGCAGGTCGGCGACCCCGGACGGCACCCCCAGGGGCAGGTGTCGAGGATCTCGACCTCCGGCGTGCCCGGCACGCACTCGGAGATCTGGGTCCTCGGGTTCTCACACACCCATTCGTTCACCGAGCGGCGCACCACGCCGACCCCGCCCTCGGTGACGCAGTGCTGGTCCTCGTACTCGATGTTGCAGCCGTCGCTGATGCACAGGTCGCAGGGCCAGATCGTGCAATCGACCACCGAGGCGAGGATGGGGGCGCCGATCAGCACCACACAGGCGGGACACGCCACCTCGGCGACCAGCGGGAAGAAGACGCAGTCGTAGCAGACGGTGGCGGCGAGGTCCATGTACGGGTTGTCGATGTCGGTCATGTTGTCTTCCCACCAGAAGAACACCGCTCCGGCCAGGCAGTGCCACGTCGCGCAACTGCCGTACTCCGCTCTCGCCAACTCGACCTCACCGCCGGACACGTCGAGCGACAGCTCTCCCTGCTCCGAGGAGTAGTCCACCCGCACGAGCTTGCCGCCCTCGAACACCGGATGGGCGATGAACACCGCCTCGGGCGGATCCGGCATCGTCTCGTCCACCGGCATCGAGCCGACGACGAGCATCGCCGCATCACCCTCACGTTCTCCGGTCATGGTGGCCACGGTCATGACGGCGCCGTTGTCGAAGGTGATGCGCCCCGCCGAGGCCACCGTGGGGTAGCCCATCTCCGACGCCATCTCGAGATGGGCGACCCGATCGGGCTCGGCTCGCACGAAGGTGTCGAAGTCGGTGACGTCGAGGGTTTCGTTCGACGACGGCTTCCCGACGGCGTTCCCGGTCTGCGGATCCCATAGCTCCGCCATGGGCCAGGCCGCCTCGGCCCGGGCGATCGCGGCGGCCCCGTCACCCTGCCCGCCGCACGACGCGGCCACGAGACTCGCCACCAACAAGGGAACCCAAACGACGGAACCTACCGACCGGCCTCGGCCTCGCATTGCGGACCTCTCTCAGGCGGCTGCCGGCGGCCCCTCAGCAGCGGGACTCCAACACCCCATTATCTCTCCTCCGAGAGACCCCGGGAAGGGCGCTTGCAGGCGGCCGTGCCGACCGCCGCGAGCTCCGCTGCGTCGTTACCGCCGGCCGGGCATCAGCTCCTGGAGAGGCGCACCTCGGCGTCGTACAAGTGGCAGGCGACGTCGTGGCCCGGTTCGAGGGTGAGGAGCACCGGGTCACGCTCATCGCATCCGTCGAAGCGCTTCGGGCACCGGGGATGGAAGTGGCAGCCCGACGGCGGGTCGATCGGGCTGGGCACGTCACCTTCCAGGATGATCCTGCGCCTGGTCCGCTGGACGATCGGATCAGGGACGGGGACGGCGGAGAGCAGCGCCTCGGTGTACGGGTGCTTGGGGGCCTCGTAGAGGGTGACCCTATCGGCGACCTCGACGATCTCGCCCAGGTACATGACCGCCACCCGGTCGCTGAAGTGCTGGACCGCCGAGAGGTCGTGAGCGATGAACACGTACGTCAGGCCGAGCTCGTCCTGGAGGTCTTCGAGCAGGTTCATGATCCCTGCCTGGATCGAGACGTCGAGCGCCGCGATCGGTTCGTCGCACACGATGAAGTCCGGCTCTGTAGCGAGGGCGCGGGCGATGCCGACCCGCTGGCGCTGCCCGCCCGAGAACTCGTGCGGGTAGCGGTTCCGGAAGTCGGGGCTCAACCCGACCAGCTCCAGGAGCTCGCCGACCCGGGCATCGCGGGCGGCCCGGCTGCGGGCGAGGCCGTGAATCGACAACGGCTCGGCCACGATGCTCCCGATCGACATGCGCGGGTCGAGCGAGGCATACGGATCCTGGAAGATCATGGCCATGCGCTTGCGAAG
>CAYXHU010000110.1:0-6052 GCA_964464675.1 uncultured Acidimicrobiia bacterium | reverse complement strand
GATGACGCCCCCGACTCGGCCTGAACCTCGCCAAGGTTCCCGGACAGAGCACTAGCCGCCGAACCGGGCCCGGTCCACCACCACCCTGCGCACCACGCCGCGGGCCACCTCGCGGCCTTCCTGGACGGCGGACACCGTGAAGGTGAGCCGGGGCCCGTCCACCGACTCGAGGACCGCGATGGCCACCACCGGCGTTCCGACCGGGGTCGGCGAGAGGTGATCGAGCTCGACGCGGGAGCCGACCGTCGTCTCACCCAGGTCGAGGCCGGGTGCTGCGGCGGCCACCGTGGCCTGCTCGCACAGGGCGAGGAGGCGAGGCGTGGCGAGCACGGCGACGTCGCCGGATCCGACCGCGAGTGCCGTGTCGCTGTCGGCGACGACCAGTTCGACTCGGGCGGAGAGGCCGGGCTGCAGGTTGGCCATTCGAGGCCACGCTATCAGCGGCGCATCCTCACTATGGGATACTCCCGACCGACCGACCAGGAGCTGTTGCGAATGCCCGCTGCGATCACCATGGGGCCCGACGGCCTCGACGTCCCCGACCGGCCGATAATCCCCTTCATCGAGGGCGACGGGATCGGCCCCGACATCTGGGCTGCTGCGGTCCGGGTCTTCGACGCGGCGGTGGACCGGGCCTACGGAGGGTCGCGGGCCATCGCTTGGACAGAGGTGCTCGCCGGCCAGAAGGCCTTCGACGAGACCGGGGAGTGGCTCCCCGAAGCCACCATCGAATCCTTGAATCGGCACCTCGTCGGCATCAAGGGCCCGCTGACCACCCCGGTCGGCGGAGGGATCCGTTCCCTCAACGTGGCGATCCGACAGATCATGGACCTGTACGCCTGTGTGCGTCCCGTGCGGTGGTACCGGGGCGTCCCGTCTCCGGTGAAGCACCCCGAGCACGTGGACATGGTGATCTTCCGGGAGAACACCGAGGACGTGTACGCAGGGAAGGAGCTCGAGGCGGGGACCCCCGAGGCGGCCCGGCTCCTCGAGTACCTGCACGATGCCCTGGGGTGGGAGATCCGGCCCGACTCGGGCATCGGGGTCAAGCCGATCTCCGAGACGGGGACGAAGCGCCTGGTCAGGGCGGCGCTGCGCTTCGCCCTGCAGAACGGCCGGGGTTCGGTGACCCTCGTCCACAAGGGCAACATCATGAAGTTCACCGAAGGTGCGTTCCGCAGTTGGGGATACGAGGTGGTCGCCGACGAGTTCTCCGATCGCGCAGTGTCGTGGGAGGACTGCGGCGGCGACCCCGGTGACCGGCTGCTGGTGAAGGACGCCATCGCCGACGCCTTCCTGCAGCAGATCCTCACCAGGGCCTCGGAGTACGACGTGATCGCCACCATGAACCTCAACGGCGACTACATCTCCGATGCGCTGGCCGCCCAGGTGGGGGGCATCGGCATCGCCCCCGGGGGCAACATCAACTACGACACCGGTCACGCCGTCTTCGAGGCGACCCACGGGACCGCTCCGAAGTACGCCGGGCTCGACAAGGTCAATCCCGGGTCGGTGATCCTGTCCGGCGTGCTCATGCTGCGGTACCTGGGCTGGCCGGAAGCGGCCGGCCTCATCGAGCACGGCATGGAGTCGGCGATCGGCGACCGCATCGTGACCTACGACTTCGCCAGGCTCATGGACGACGCCACCGAGGTGAGGACCTCCGAGTTCGCCTCGGCGGTGATCGACCGGATGTGAGCCCGCCCTCGGCACTAGCCTCCCAGGGGTGAGCGTCTCGGAGGGAACGATGTCCAAGATCACCGTGGTGGGCGCAGGCAAGTATGGATCGACCACCGTTCAGCGGCTCGCCATGGCCGACGTCGCCGACGAGGTGGTCATGACCGACATCGTCGAGGGTCTTCCCCAGGGCCTGGCGCTCGACATGAACCAGTCGCGGCCCCTGGAGCGATACCGGACGCGGGTGGTGGGCACCAACGACTACGCCGCTACGGCCGGCAGCGACGTCGTGGTGATCACCGCCGGGATGGCTCGCAAGCCGGGGATGAGCCGGATGGACCTGCTCGAGGTGAACGCGAAGGTCGTCGCCGAGGTCACCAGGGAGATCGCCGCAGGATCACCCGACGCGGTCCTCATCGTGGTCACCAACCCGCTCGACCAGATGACGACGCTGGCCGCCGAGGTCTCGGGATTCCCGAAGGAACGGGTCATGGGCCAGGCAGGCAACCTCGACAGCGCCCGGTTCGCACACTTCATCTCGGAGGCCGCCGGAGCCGACATCCTCGAGGTGGTGGCGCTGACGTTGGGGAGCCACGGCGAGACGATGGTGCCGGTGCCGTCGCAGTGCTCGGTGGGAGGCAGGCCGCTGGCCGACGTGTTCGAAGCGGCGGCGATCGACGAGCTGGTCGATCGCACTCGCCAGGGCGGGGCCGAGATCGTCGCTCTGCTGAAGACGGGGAGCGCGTACTACGCCCCGGCGTCTGCTGCGGCGAAGATGGTCCTGGCGGTGCTGGGCGACACCGGGGAGCAGATGCCGGTGTGCGCCTGGACCACCGGGGAGTACGGGATATCGGAGGTCTACCTCGGTGTGCCCGCCACGCTGGGTGCCGGAGGCGTCACCGGGATCGTGGAGCTGCCGATCACCGACGACGAGCTGTCCGCGCTGAGAGAGGCGGCGTCTGCGGTGCGGGCGAAGGTGGACGAGCTGCGCGGCCTGGAGTACTGAGCTCAACACTTCCCGAGCGCGGTTGGGCCCCCGGCGACGGGGGCCCAACGATTCGGCGGTCTTCCCGCTCAGAGGGCGGTGCCGAGCTCCTCTTGACTCTTCCGGGCGGCCTCGAGCTGCTTCTCGGACCTGACGGTGGCGGAGATGTGGTCGCGGCGATTCGCCCAGAGGGCCACGACGCCGGCGAAGGCGATCAGCCCACCGAGCCAGGCGATGAGCATGCCCGACGTGATCTGGATGTCGCGCAGCTCGGCCGCTCCGTTCGGCTCGAGCGCCTGCAGGCCGCGCAAGGCCACCCGGACTGAGGCGGCGGAGGTGATGGCGACGAGCCACCCGACCACGTGGACGTTCATGAGCAGCCGATAGGAGGCGAGCGCCTCGGGCCGCCGTGTGAGGACGAGGACGTCCACGAGTAGGAACGCGGTCAGCACGATCACCCATGCGGGCGTCTCGGTGCCGCTCAGGACGGGGCCGTAGAGGAACAGGCCGGTGCCGAGGAAGAGCACGAGGAACGAGCCGAGCTTGACGAGCCGCCGCCACGAAGGGTCGAGGGTCTTGGGGAGACGCCCGGTGACCGCAGATAGGCCCGCGAGGGCGGTGAGCAGCGCCAGGCCCCAGGTGATCGGCCACGACGGGACGACCGGGCGGGCGTCGGCCAGGATGGTGAGCGCGACCGCTGCGGCGGTGACGACGGCCGCGACCACGATCGAGTGCAGCATCGTCTCCTTGACCACCTTGGTGGTGAGCAGGATTGCCAGGACGAGCACCGTCAGGGCGATCGCCGCGATGACCCGGCCCTGGGTCAGCTCGTACCCGCGCAGCGACCACGGGGTCACGATGTTGAGATAGTCGGGCCGCATCCGGACGTACTCCCAGAAGACCGAGGTCGCCATGAGGAGCGTTCCCAGGAACACGAGCACCATCGAACGGTTTCTTCTCAGATAGCCCACCAGTCCTCTCCCTGCCGGTAGACGGGTGCATGCTACCCGGCCCGGGAATCGGCCGCGCCGAAGGCCCGGATCCGGCGGAAAACCAAGGGTTCTGGTATGATCACATGATTGTGATTCCCTCGAAGGGAGGAGCGACCATGAACAAGCGCGACCTCGTGGATGCGGTCGCAGACGCCACCGGGCGACCGAAGACCGAAGCCGCGACAGCGGTCGATGCGATCTTCGAGGCCATCTCCGGTGCTCTGGCCCGCCGCGACAAGGTCCAGATCGCCGGTTTCGGCTCGTTCGAGGCCCGATACGTGAAGGAGCGGGAGGTCTTCAACCCTCAGGACCGCTCACAGTCGAGCATGAAGCCGGCCCACTACGCACCGAAGTTCAAGCCCGGGAAGGTCCTCAAGGACTCCGTGGCCTGATTCGACGGCAGACTCGAAGGCGGGGGCGCACCCGGTGCGCCCCCGCTGCTCGTTCCGGCCGATGGCTCGGCCTCGGAACAGATGAGGAAAGGGGGCGAAGCCCGCTCCTCATCCGCTGAACCTCTCAGTACTCGACGTCCAGGCCGGCGGTCGCCGCGGCGAACTGGCCCAGCATCGCCTGGTTCATCATCAGCTTGGCCATGTTGCCGCTCACCTTCAGCTTCCCGGTCATGAAGGCCATCTGAGTGTTCAGCTCACCCTTGGAGATGGCCTCGGAGGTCTCGTAGCTCTGCACGATCGTGGCATCCGGGTCGTCGGCCGTGCCGGGAGCTGCGACCGCCTTCCCATCGGCGACCGCCATGTAGTAGGCGCCCTCCGTGCCCTCGGGGGCGTCGGGGATCTCGAACTGCAACGTCAGGTCGACGTTGGCGATCGCCGACTTGAACCCCTCGTGGGCGTTGACGGTCTTGGTGAGGTCGTCCAGCCATTCGACGGTGAGGAACTTGGCCACCTGTCGACTCCTTTCTGGTCCCGCAGCGAGCCTAGTGGGGCGGGCTGCGCCCGGCCCGGGCTCAGGCGCCCGCCTCGTCGGCGAGGTAGGCGCCCACCACCTTGCGCACGGTGCGCAGCGCCGCACCCGTGAGCGGCCGGAGGGGTGGCCGGGGGATGCCCGGGCGCAGCCCCGCCTCGGCCGCGGCCGCCTTGACGCCGGCGACGCCGTGAACCTCCACGGCGGCGGCGAGCTTGGTGAGCTTCCGCTGCGCTTCGAGCGCGGATCGCACCGATCTGCGTGCCGAGGCGACGACTCGCCCAACCAGGCGCGGTGCGTAGTTCGCCGACGACGTGATGCCTCCCACGGCCCCTGCGGCGACGCTCTGGGTGAGCGCCGGAGACGACCCGACGTAGAGGGTGAACCCCTCCGGGGCGCCGGCGACCAGAGCGGCCGCTTTGACCGGGTGCCCGCCCGAGTCCTTCATGCCGGTGACGTTGGCGTGCGCCGCTGCTTCGAGCGCCACGTCGACCGGGAGGTCGTAGGCGGTGACTCCCGGCACCGAATAGAGATACACGGGGAGGGGAGCGGCGTCGGCGACGTCGGCGAAGAAGCGGGCCACCAGCGGGTGGCGCCCCCGCACCAGGGTCGTCGGGGACAGCACCAGGGCCGCGTCGGCGCCTCCGGCGGCGGCCTCCTCGGCCTGGGCGAGCGCGGTGCGCACGGACTCGGCGGCGACTCCGCAGAGGATGAAAGCGCGCGGGGCTGCTTCCTTGGCGATCCTGCACAGGGTGGTGCGCTCGCCGGGCTCCAGGTAGGGGCCCTCGCCGTTGGACCCGGCGAGCAGGAAGCCGCGCACCCCTCGCTCCCACAGCAGGGAGACGTTGTGGGCGGTGGCATCGGGGTCGATCAGGCCGGAACGTGTGAACGGGGTGATGAGTGCGGGCATGAACGGCGGTTGCATGGGCACAGTCTGGTCGAATCCGAATCGCCGGTTCGGGTCGGCCGCGCGAGAATGTCCGACATCGCGTCGGAAATCGGAGGCGAGGTGACAACCACGAAGCGGGTCGCCCATACGGTCCGCCGACGGCTCCCGTGGCCGCTCGAGTTCTACCGGTCCGCCCTCGGCAAGAAGTGGGTGATGGCGGTGACCGGGATCATCCTGCTCGGGTACATCGCCGCGCACATGATCGGCAACTTCAAGCTGTACATCGGTGCGGAGTCGATCAACGAGTACGGCGAAGCGCTCCGGGAGCTGGGCGGGCACCTGGCGCCGCGCACCCATCTGCTGTGGGCGATGCGGATCGGGCTCCTGGCGGCGGCAGCCCTGCACATCCACGCCGCCTATTCGCTCACGGTCACGAACTGGAAGGCCAGGGGCGGACGGTACGCACAACGCGACTATGCGGTGGCAAATTACGCGTCGCGGACCATGCGGTGGACCGGGGTGATCGTCGGGTTCTTCGTGGTGTTCCACCTCGCCGATCTCACCTGGGGGAGCACCCCCTGGGCGACC
>CAYXHU010000109.1:0-6078 GCA_964464675.1 uncultured Acidimicrobiia bacterium | reverse complement strand
TGCGTCGAGGCGGAGGACACAGCCGGGGGCGTCATCCGGCCGGCGTGAACCCGTCCAAGGTTTCTGGACGGGGCACTAGCCCTCGGACTGGTTCTCGGCCGGCGGGTTCGGTCCCTCGAGCAGCGTGGCCACCACCGCGTCCAGGCCGGCCGCGTCCGGCTTGCCGGTGCCGCGGAACGCCACGGTTCCGTCCTCCCAGACGAACACCCATGCCGGGACGGCAGTGATGCCGAACGATCGGGCTGCGCTGGAGTTCTCGTCGTCGAGGATGACGGGTGCCGTCCAGCCCTCCTGCTCCAGCCAGGTGGTCGGCGGGAAGTTCCCGCGGGTCGGGTCGGTGAACGTCGCCACGGTGTAGAGGTCGATGTCGTCGGTGAGGGGATCGCCGGCCAGCCAGTCCCTCACGACCGGGATCTCATCCTGGCAGTGGGGGCACCAGTGGGCGACGAACAGGATGATCTTGGCCCGGCCGTCGGCCGAGAAGGCGACCTCGGCTCCCGAGGTGTCGATCCCGGACAGGCCGGGCACCGGCAGGCCGGCCGACTGGTCCTGCATCCCGCTCTGCATCGCCGGCAGGGGGTTACCGGTGATGGTGACCGCGCCGTAGGCAAGGACGTCGGGATCGAGTGTGGCGGGAGGGGCGGGGTCGGGGACTGCGGAGGCATCGGTCGTTCCGGTGGCGGCGGTCGTCACGGTGGTCTGGGCGGGGGCCGCAGCCGCCTCGTCGTTTCCGGCCACGAGCAGGCCGATCATCACGCCGAGCCCCACGCCGACGAGCAGGGAGATCACAATGGCCACCGGAACCCAGCGCGGCATCGTGATGGCGCCGTTCCCAGAGCCGGCCGAGGTGCCGGCGAGGGGGGACGGCGCGTCGTCCGTGCCGGTCTCGGGTGTGGCCTGAGGTTCTTCGTTCATTGCTCCACCAGCGATTGTGCGAGTGCCGTCAGCGTGCCGGCCTCGAGCCGGCCCGAGATGCGGCCGGCGACCGTCCCGTCGGCCTTCACGAACACGAAGTAGGGGTAGGCGGGCAGGCCGAAGGCCGCCGCCGCGGTCCCGGCCTCGTCGTCGAGGATCACCGGAGGCTCCCAGCCTTCCCGTTCCAGCCACTCCGACGGCGGGTAGTTGTCACGGACCCGGCTGATCGCCGTCGCCACCGTGTACATGTCGACACCCTCGGGCAGGAGGCCTGCGGACAGCCAGGAGGTGATGATCGGGACCTCGTCCTGACAGACGGGGCACCAGTGGGCGAGGAACACCAGGATCTTGGCCCGGCCGTCGTCGGTGATGGACACGGGGGTGCCGTTCCAGTCGGTGCCCGTCACCTCCGGGGCGGGCATCCCGACCGACGCATCGGTCGCGGCGGCGTCGAAGATCGGAAGGGCCTCGCCGGTGATCGCGGGCGAGCCGACCTCGAGGGGAGCATCGTCGTCTTCACCGAACGTGAACACGATGGTGACGACGAGCACGACGGCGACGACGACGCCGATGATCGGGCCCACCGGCAGACGGCGCGGCGCCGCGGCGGCCGTGGTCCGCGGCGAGGTCTGGGGCTTCTTGCGTCGGGTGCTCACGAGACTCCTCGGGGTCGGCGACAGGGTAGGGGAGTGCGGTCACAATGCGATCTGTGCGCCGCCGAGCGACGTCAGCGCTCAGGCTGGGCGCCGGCCGACGTGTGGGCGCGGTCGATCCACAGTGCCGTGATGATGGCGGCGAACGAGACCACCGCCATGAACGGGATCGAGACGAAGTCGAACTCCCAGACGTACGCGGCCGTGCACGGCACCGAGGCGGAGCACGCCCCTGCCGAGAGGTCGGGGAACTGCTGGATCAGGTAGTGATAGGCGCTCAATGCGATGCCCACCACGGCGATCGGGGCCGCGTAGCGCCCCACGGCCCGGTCGGCCCGGGCCGCGGCCACGACCAGGATGAGCGACAGCGGGTACATGGCGATCCGCTGGTACCAGCACAGTTCGCACGGCTCGAAGCCGGCGCCCAGGCTGTAGTAGAGGCTCCCGGCCGTCGCCAGCACCGCCACCGCAGCTCCGAGCCACAGGGCGATCGGCCCCGCCGATACGACCAGTGCATCCCACCATCCCCGCATGCCGGCGGACCACGTCGCGGCGACCCGCAGCGACACCGTGGCGAGCACGAGCAGCGCGATGGCGATGGCGCCGACCGCGAAGAGGGTGGAGAGGGTCTCGACGGACATGGAGCCGGGATCATGGAGCCTGTCGGCCGCTTCGTCAAGCGTCGCAGGCCTCAAGGGGCCCGTCATCGAGCCGATGACGCCAGGAGGCGAGCGGCGGAGGAGGAGCCGTGATCGTGGTCACCAACGGCCAGTCGGCGCCGGTCGGCGGATGGTTCGTGGATCAGCACGGCCATCGCCTGTACCTGCGACGCGGCCAGATCGTCCCTCTGTGCCCGCAGTTCGGCCCGTTCACGCCGGTGATGTGGCGGTTGGCCCGTCTCGTCGACGGGTAGACCCCGGCTGTCGCGGCCCTCGTTCCCGGGTACGATGGCGGCCCATGGGTGCAGTTGCCGTCGGTGCGCTGCTGTTCGCCGTCTTGCTGGTGATCGTCGCCGCGTTGGTCTGGCAGGAGGCCAAGGGAGTCGCCCGCGCGACGCCCGAGTACCTGCTCGACGAGGCGGCATCGTTCGTGCTCGACCGGCTTTCTGAAGGCGCGGCGTCCCGGCTCGACGTCGACGACGTCCGCGACCTGCTGCTGTGGGGCATCGAGGAGCACCAACGGCGAGCGGAGGGGAACGGCGACTCGGCGGTGTACGGCAGCGGCGACGTCCTCGAAGCACTCATCGAACGGGCGGTTGCCGAGCGTGGCCGGGTGCACGACCCGATGGACGTCGCCGAGGTGATCGCTGCGGAGAGCGAGTACCTCGCCGCCATCGGCGCCGTAGGGGATCCGGTGGAAGGGGGCGACGCATGATCGTGCGGTGCGGACGGTGTGGGTCGGAGTTCGAGGCACCCGGTGCGGGACGGTTCCGGTGCCCGTCGTGCGGCACCGTCAACGAGGTGCGCGACGCCGCAGCGCCGGCGGCCCCCCGGCCGCAGGCACCCGACGCGCCGTCGCCGCGCGTCTCGTGCCCCGAATGCGGATTCAGGTTCATCGTGGGTGACGTGGCGACGGCGCCGTGTCCGAATTGCGGAGCGGCGGTGACCGTGAGGGGAGAGGAGCCCTGATGGATCGACGGGAGTGGCGGCGGGCCTACGACGAGGCTCCCAAGCGCAAGGATCGCTTCGTGAGCTTGTCCTTCGAAGAGGTGCCTCCGATCGGCATGCCCGGCGAGGGCGAGCCGCCGGCTCGGATCGGGCACCCGGGAGGCTTCCCCTATACACGGGGGATCCACGCGACCGGGTACCGCGGCAAACCGTGGACGATCCGCCAGTTCGCCGGGTTCGCCGGGGTCGAGGCCACCAATCGCCGCTTCCGTCACCTCCTGTCCCACGGCCAGCACGGCCTGTCGGTGGCCTTCGACATGCCGACGCTCATGGGCCTGGACTCCGACGATCCGATGGCCGCCGGCGAAGTTGGCCACTGTGGGGTGGCGGTAGACACGGCCGACGACATGGCCCAACTCTTCGAGGGCATCCCGCTCGGGGACGTGTCGGTGTCGATGACGATCAACGGTCCGGCGCAGGTGCTGTTCGCGTTCCTGCTGGTCGCCGCCGAGGAGCAGGGTGTCGAGTGGTCCCGGCTGCGGGGCACCCTGCAGAACGACATCCTCAAGGAGTACATAGCCCAGAAGGAGTGGATCTTCCCGCCGGAGCCGCATCTGCGGCTCATCACCGACATGATCGAGTTCTGCACGGCCGACGTTCCGCAATGGAACACGATCTCGATCAGCGGCTATCACATCCGGGAGGCGGGGGCCACCGCACAGCAGGAGGCGGCCTTCACGCTCGCCGACGGGTTCGCCTACGTCGAGGCCTGCCTGCGGCGGGGAATGGCCATCGAGGACTTCGCTCCCCGCCTGTCGTTCTTCTTCGACGCGCACATCGACTTCTTCGAGGAGATCGCCAAGTTCCGGGCGGTGCGTCGCATCTGGGCACGCTGGATGCGAGACCGGTACGGCACGTCCGACGAACGATCGCTCAAGCTCCGGTTCCACACGCAGACGGCCGGGGTGTCGCTCACGGCCCAACAGCCCGACAACAACGTCGTTCGCACCACGGTCGAGGCCCTCGCCGCCGTGCTCGGCGGCACCCAGAGCCTGCACACGAATGCGCTCGACGAGGTCTACGCCCTTCCCACCGAGAGGGCGGCCGAGATCGCGCTGCGCACCCAGCAGGTGATCGCCGAGGAGACCGGCGTGGCCGACGTGATCGACCCTCTCGGCGGTTCGTGGTTTGTCGAACAGGCCACCGACAGGATGGAGGAGAGCATCGAGGACCTCTTGGGGCGGATCGACCGCATGGGTGACGGTTCGATGCTCGACGGCGTGCTGCACGGCATCGAGGAGGGGTGGTTCCAGGCAGGCCTGGCGGACTCGGCATACGAGTTCGAGAAGGCGGTGACCTCCGGCGAACGCGTCATCGTCGGGGTGAACAAGCACACCACGGCCGAGGAATCGCCGCTCGAGATCTTGCGGGTCGGTCCCGAGGTGGAGCGGGCCCAGAGGGACGCCGTGGCCCGCGTGCGGGAGCAGCGCGACCAGGGTGCCGTGGACGAGGCGCTGGCGGCGCTCGTCCGAGGCGCGCACGGGGACGCGAACCTGATGGCCCTGATGGTGGAGGCCGCCCGGGCGCGGGCGACCGAGGGTGAGATCGTCGGTGCGCTCAAGGCGGTCTTCGGTGGATACCGGGAGCCCCCCCGTGTATGACCGGGCGCGTGTCGCCGCGGTACGGACCGTGCTGGCCGCGACGTTGTCGTTCGGGCCGAGCGTGGTGCCGCCGTGGAGGGTCGTGCCGACACCTCCACCGGCGGCCACACTCGAGGTGGGAGAACCGATGCCGTGGATCTTCCGAGCCCGTCTCTGTAGGATCTGCCGTTCCCAGGAGTGGCAATGACCGGAGAACCGAGACGTGCGTTCCTCGTCGTGATGCTGGTGCTGCTCGTGTCGCTGGCGGCGGCGGCGTGCGGTGACGACGACGGCGAGCCCGTCACGTTCGGCGAGGGAGAGGTCCCCAGCACCTTTCCCGATGACTTCCCCATCCCGCCCGGAGCGGTGATCGGGACCACGCTGGTCGACAGGGTGAACCATCGCTCCGAGTTCGCGCTCGCCGTCCCCCAGGCCGTCCAGGAGGTGATCCAGTTCTTTTTGGTGGAGCTGGTCAACGAGGGATACGTCGTCGACTCCTCGGAGGGAACCACGGCACTGTGGACGATCACGTTCAGCGACGGCGACCTGGTCGGCGAGGTGAGCATGCAGCCCCAGAGCTCCGGGGCCGCCACCCAGGCGGTCGTGTCGATCAACCGATCCTGAGGGTCGGCTAACGTCGCGTTCGGAAGCACAGGGAGGACCAGTGGGCAGGCTGCGCCGGTTCCCCGACCAGCGGTTCGTCGGGGTTCGCGATGAGATGATCGTCTACGACTGCGACGATGAGGCGCAGTTCCGTGCGCTCCGGGAACGGGACGAGCAGGAGGGGCTCACGGCGCGGGCGGTCCTGCAGGCGTTCGCACCCGACACGCTCGCCGAGGCCCGCAACCGCGGCTTCCGGCCACGGTGACCCGCTTCATCGATCTCCACGTCCACCCGCCCGTCGCCGAGTTCCTCGAAGGGCCGTTCGCCCCGTTCGTCGCCGGCCTGGCCCGGCACCACGGCGCGGCGATCCGGCCGATGAGCCTGCACGACCTGGCCGCCCACTACCGGGATCGGGATGGAAGGGCCGTGCTGCTGGCGTGGGATGCGGAGACGGCGACCAGGCGCAGGCCGCTGTCCAATGCGACCGTGGCCGGCTTCGTGGCCGACCACCCGGATGTGTTCCTCGGATTCGGGTCCGTCGATCCGCAGAAGGGCGCTGCGGCGGTCGCCGACGTCCACGAGGCGCGTCGTCTCGGGCTGCGAGGCCTCATGGTGCATCCCGCGGTGCCGGCGCAGAACGTGAAGGAGCTGATCGCGCTC
>CAYXHU010000108.1:0-6086 GCA_964464675.1 uncultured Acidimicrobiia bacterium | reverse complement strand
TGCCGCGCAGCAGCCAGAAGGTCTCACCGTCGACGCCGGCACCACCCTCGTAGGCCGGCTCGAGGAGCGACAGCAAGATGGCCCGCCAGCCGATCTGCGGATCGAAGATCACCGCCGGGTTGAACCCCGTCCCGGGTTCGAGCTCCTCCCAGGCTCCGGTGAGCGGGTTCGTCAACCAGGTGCGGCGTCCGACCGAGATCGTGCCCAGTTCCACGGCCAGGTCGCCCGCCTGTCCTCCGAGCACGGCCTTGGCAGCGTCCGGCGCCTCGTACACGCCGAGCGCCGAGTCGAACACGATCCCCGACACGCTCACCGGGGCGCCGGAGCGCTCCATCTCGAAGCGGGCCGTCTCGAGTGCCGCCATGGCCTCGGCGGTCTCTGCGATGAGCGCCTCCACGGCGGGGGGGTCGGCAACCTCCGCTCCCCCGCCCGAACCGCCGCACGCCGAAGAGGCCAGGGCGAACAGCACGAGTATCGAGAGGCGAGCCCGGGTCATGACCCGCCCAGGCTATCGGCTCCCGGCCGCGGTGCCGGCCGTGACGGGCCGGAGCCCGGCCGCCACCGGCCGGGTATCGTCAAGCCCCGTGTCACGCTTCCGGCATCCCCACCCGGTGGCCTGAGGTGGCCCTCGAAGCATTCGCCGGTCTCTTCGGCGAGCGCTGGGGCGATCCGCCGCCCCGGGTGCTCGCCTTCCATGGATGGGGCCGCACCCGGACCGATCTGCAGCCCGCCCTCGGCGACCTCCCGGTGCTCGCCGTCGACCTCCCCGGCTTCGGGGCCACCCCGGCCCCGGGATCGGCCTGCGGCGCGGCGGGGTATGCCGAGCTCGTCGCCCCCCTCCTCGACGACCTAGCCGGCCCGGCGCTGCTGGTGGGCCACTCGTTCGGAGGCAGAGTGGCGGTCGCCCTCGCCGCCCGGCATCCGGGGAGGGTGGCCGGGTTGGTGCTGACGGGCGTGCCGCTGCTGCGCCGCAGCGGCAGGCGTGCCCAGCCGGCGTTCCGGTTCCGTATCGCACGCGCCGCTCACCGCCTCGGAGTCTTGTCGGACCGGCGCATGGAGCGAGTGCGCTGCCGGCACGGCTCCGCCGACTACCGGGCCGCCGAAGGGGTGATGCGCGACGTGCTGGTGACGGTCGTCAACGAGACCTACGAGAGAGATCTCGAGGCGCTCTCCGCCCCGGTCACCCTGCTGTGGGGTCGCGACGACCGCACGGTTCCCGTCGAAGTCGCCGAGCGGGCCGAGGCCCTCCTGAGCCGGTCCCGTCTCATCGTGGTCGAAAGCGCCGGGCACGATCTCCCGACGCAGCGCCCCGACACGCTGCGCGACGTGGTGCTCGCCCATCTGGAAGGAGCCTGGTGAACGTCCACGACTGGGTCTTCCTCGCCGCGGCGGCCGCTGCATCGGGATGCGCGGCGCTGCGTTGGCTGCGCGTCGCGCAGCGGGAGCACTACCTGCCCGGCAGCGTGACCCGATTCGAAGGCCGCTGGGCGCGGGTGGCGCCGTTCAATCCGGCGATCGCCGCTGCAGCAGTCGTCGCCGGGGCGCTCGCCGTCCCCTTCCCGGCCGCCGGGTGGGTGGTGTTCGCCGCCGCAGTCGTCTGGCCGGCCGGGCTCGGCATCCGGGGCCGCTCGTCGCCGCTGGCATGGACCGCGCGGTTGCGCCGCCTGGCCGGTGCCGCCGGCGGTCTCTGGGTCGCGGGGGTCGTCATCGGAGGCCTGCTCGGGGCGCTCGCCCAGACCGCCGTGTGGGCCACCATCGCCGTCCCCCAGCTGATCGACCTCGCCACGGCCGTCATCACCCCGGTCGAGCGGAGGCTGGGCGGGCGTTTCGTCTCCCGGGCCTCCGAGGCGCTGCGCAGGATCCGCCCCGCGGTGGTCGCCATCACGGGGTCCTACGGGAAGACCACCACCAAGGCCTACGTGCGCCATCTCTTCGGTCCCGCCTTCCCGGTGGTCGCCTCCCCAGCCTCCTTCAACAACAGGATGGGCCTCGCCAGGGCGATCAACGAGCACCTCTCCCCGGGCACGCGGGTGTTCGTCGCCGAGATGGGCACCTACGGGCCTGGGGAGATCGCCGAGCTGTGCTCGTGGATCCCCCCCGACGTCGCGGTGATCACCGCCGTCGGCCCGGTGCACCTGGAGCGGTTCGGGACGCTGGAGGCGATCGCCGGAGCCAAATCGGAGATCCTGCACGGGGCACGAGTGGTCGTGGTGAACGGCGACGAGCCGCTGCTCGCACCCCACCTGGAACACATCGAGGCCGAACGAGTGATCCGGTGCTCGGCGACCGACCCCGGTGCCGATGTGGCCGTGATCCCCTCGCAAGACCGGCTCGTCCTCCGGGTCGCAGGCGAGGATCTCGTCGAGATCGACGGGCGCGGGGTCTTCCCGATGAACCTGGCCTGTGCCGTGGGCGCCGCCCTGGCGGCCGGTGCGGATCGCGAGTCGATCGTCGCCCGCGCCGGCGACCTCCCCACCGTGGAGCACCGCGCCGTCGCAGCCGTGGGAGCCTCGGGGGTCACGGTGATCGACGACACCTACAACGCCAACCCGGCAGGAGTGCGGACCGCCGTGGAGTCGCTGGTCGCCCTGGCCGGGAGCGGAGCGACCGCGGTGGTCACCCCCGGCATCGTGGAGCTCGGCTCGTTGCAGGCCGTGGAGAACCGTCGTTTCGCCGAATACGCCGCCGCCCGCGTGCATCACCTGGTAGTGGTCGGGGTCACCAATCGCCGGGCCCTGCTCGCGGGCGCCTCGGGCGGATCGGCCGACGTCGTGACCGTCGCCGACCGGGATGCAGCGGTCGCCTGGGTGAAGGAGCACCTCCGGGCCGGTGACGCCGTGCTGTACTCGAACGACCTCCCGGACCACTACCCGTAGCGCACCGCCGGGTGCCGTACCATGCACGCCATGACCAGCGACCTCTCCTCGGTGACGGCCGCCGTCCTGTTCGGCGGTCCGGCCCCCGAACACGACATCTCGATCCTCACCGGGCTGCAGGCGGCCCGCGCCCTCTCCGGGTTCGCCCCGCGCACCACGGGGATCTACTGGGCGAAGACGGGCCGGTTCTACCAGGTCGACCCTTCGCTGGAGGCGATCGACTTCGCCGAGGGTGTCCCCCGCAAGGCGAAAGAGGTGAGCCTGATCGCCGACGCCTCCGGCGGATTCCTGCGCGGCAAGAAGGCTCTGCCGATCGACGTTGTCGTCAACTGCTGTCACGGCGGCCCCGGAGAGGACGGCACCCTGCAGGGTGCCCTCGACCTGGCCGGGGTCCCCTACACCGGGCCCTCCCCCGGATGCGCCTACCTGGCGATGGACAAACTCGCCTTCGCCGGGCTCGTGGAGGCCGCCGGGATGCCGACCCTGCCGAGGGTGGCGGTCGAAACAGACACCGAATCGCTCCCCTTCGAGGGGCCGATCGTGGTGAAGCCCCGCTCCGGCGGCTCGTCCCTGGGGATCGAGGTCGTCGAGGACCTGGCAACCGCGCGGGCGCTGGTCGGCACCGCCCCGCTGCTGGCCGACGGCGCGGTCGCCGAGCCGTTCCTCACCGGCGGCCGCGACCTGAACGTGGCGGTGCGCACCTATCCGTCGCTCGAGTTGTCGGCCATCGAGCGCCCGGAACGGGCCGGCGATTCCGGGATCTACTCCTACGCCCAGAAGTACCTGGGGGGAGCCGGCGGCCTGATCTCGTCGCCTCGCGAGGTGCCCGCCCGGATCCCTGCCGAGACCGCCGAGGAGATTCGCTCGCTGGCGCGTCGGGTCGCCGCACTGATCGGAGTGCGCGGTGTGGCCCGCATCGACTTCCTGGAGCACGAGGGCCGCGTCTGGGTCAACGAGGTGAACACGATCCCCGGGAGCCTGTCGGTCTACTTGTGGGTCGATCCCCATCTCGGGTGGGAGCGGCTGCTCGGCGACATGATCACCGAGGCGCTGCGGGATGGGCCGCGGCCGTTCTCCACGGCGGGCGCCGACGGAACCGCCCTGCGGAGCGCCGCCTCAGTGGCCGCCAAGCTGGGCGGCTGAGCCGCTACGGGCACCCCTCGCCGACGCAGGTCCCGCTCTCGCAGGTCCCGGTGCAGATCACGTCTCCCGAGATGTAGTAAGAGCACGGCTCGCCGTCGGGCACCGTCCCCGGAGTCGCCGAGCAGGCGCACTCCTCGGCGCGCTTGCCCTCGCAGAACAGGCAGAACGAGCTCGGGTTCCCTCTCGTGTCGTAGCACACCCCGTCGGCCGGGCAGGTCGCCGCCGCGGGACCGCAGGGTGTCCCGCACGGTTCGAGCACCCGCACCGCCGGCACGTAGTTGGCCGGCCCCGGATGGGTGTCGATCATCACCGGCCGAAGCCGGATCGTGACGTCGGTCAGCGTGAGCCGCCCGGCCAGCCCGATGAAGTCCCCCTCCGGTGACCCATCCAGCGTGACGCCGTCGAGCTCGGGCGCGGAGAAGCCGACGGCGTGCAGGCAGTCGCTCCTCCCGAGACACGACTCCGGGACCGTCACGGTCGCGCTCTCGAGGGTCACGGTGCCGCTCACGATCAGATCCGGCGTGATCGACAGGACACCGCCCCCGTACGGCCCCGCCCCACGCCACACCATCTCGGCGAGCAGCGCGGTGATGTCGGTGGCCGCTTCGACGTCGATCGGATCGGGACACTGGTACGTGGTCGCAGGATCGGCGCCGCCGGACGCCGTCGTGGCGCGCCCACCGAAGACATCCGAGCCGTCACCACAGCCCGACCCAGCCACCACCATCACGACCAGCCAGACGATCGTGCGCCTCATCACGCCTCCCCGACGCCTTCCGGCAGGGTGCCGAATCCCGTCCGCAGCCGCCAGAGCCGTTCGACACCCTCGCCGCCGGCCGCTGAGTTGCGGCTTTGACCGCTCGCACCCGCCATAATCCCTCTTCCGCCTGTCCACCGGAGAGGAACCGACACCCCATGGACGTCGCCGTCGCCGACCGCTTCTTCGCGCTGCTCACGCTGGCTGCGCTCGCCGCCACCCTCGGGATGGCCGGCCTGGCGATCACCTCTCGATTCTGGGGCACAGCCGATCGGCTGCACATCATGCTGTGGGACCTGATCGGCGACTGGGCGCTATGGCTGGCCTGGGCGGTGGCGGCGACATCGCTCCTCGGGAGCCTGTACTACTCCGAGATCGTCGGATACCCGCCGTGTTCCCTGTGCTGGTATCAGCGCATCGCCATGTACCCGCTGGTGGTGATCCTCGCCATCGCGGCATGGCGGCGGTTCCGCGCAATCCGGGTCTACGCCCTCCCGCTGGTGGTCATCGGAGCCCTGTTCGCCCTGTATCAGTACGTGCTGGGGTACTTCCCCGACAGCGAAGTGCTCGGATGCTCGATCGACGTGTCGTGCACCGAGCGCTACGTCTGGGAGTTCGGGTTCATCGACTTCCCGTTCATGGCGCTCGTGGGCTTCGGTTTCGTCGGATGCTTGCTAGCGTGCGCTCCCTCACAGGCAGGGGGCAAGTCGTGACACAGGAACGCCGCAAGGCTTCCGGCCGCGCGGGATCGAGTCGGGAGTCGGCGGGACCGGGCCGCAGCGGGGCACGCCGCGGGTGGATCGTCGCCGGAACCGTCGTCGGCATCGCGCTGGTCGCGTTCATCGTGGCGTCGTTCTCCGCCGGCGGGAACGAGAGCGCCGACGGGATCCGCGAGACGGCTCCGGTCACCGTGACCGGTGACCCGCTCCCGCAGTATCCCGAGACGGGCACCGACCCCGCGGTCGGCCTCACCCTCCCCGACCTCGAAGGGGTGTCGTTCGACGGAAGCCCGGTTTCGATCACCAACGACGGGCGCGCCAAGGTGGTCCTCGTCGTGGCCCACTGGTGCGGAGTATGCCGCTCCGAGGTGACCGATTACGGAAGCTACTTCGAGCAGAACGGCGTTCCCACGAACGCCGACTGGTACACGATCTCCACGGGAGTCCGCTCCACCGCCGACAACTACCCGCCCTCGGCATGGCTGGGGGAATGGCCGCTGCCGGTGCTCGTCGACGACGAGGCCCTGACGCTGCTCCAGGCGGTCGGGCTCAGCGCCTACCCCTTCACCGTGGTCGTGGCCCCCGACGGGA
>CAYXHU010000107.1:0-6086 GCA_964464675.1 uncultured Acidimicrobiia bacterium | reverse complement strand
CCCCTCAAGGTGATCAAGTCCAAACTCACGGCCTGGGAACGCGGCGAAGAGCCGACGATGTCCCCGGCGTCGGGAGCGCCGCCCGAGACCTACTTCGCGACCACCGGTGTCCAGATGTCCGCCGACGAAGTCGCCCGGGCCGCCGGAGTCCCCGTGGACCTGGTTGGCCGCCTCGTGGAGCACGGCGTCCTCACGCCCGCCGAGACCGACCACGGACCGACATTCGGCGAGGACGACCTGGCCATCGCCCGGGCCGCGCATCGCCTGGTGGGCCACGGGCTCGAAGCGCGCCACCTGCGCTCGTTCCGCATGGCCGCCAATCGCGAGTCGGACCTGTTCGCCCAGCTCACCGGGCCGCTGCTTCGGCATCGCAGCCCGGCCAACCGGCGCCAGGCCGCAGAGATCCTCGCCGACTCCGCACAAGCGGCTCGGGAACTACAGGATGCTATGGTGCGCGCCCAGCTGCGACGGCTCCTCGAGGAGTAGATGACCGGACTCGCCGCACTGGCGATCACCCTGGCGATGGCACCCGGCCTGCGGGCGCCCGACCTGCCGATGCCTCCCATCGAGGTGCTGGTGGGCACGCCGCCGCCCGCTTCCCTGGATGCGGCGACGTGGATGCTCTACTCGGTGGACGAGGAAGCCGAGATCTGGTCCAGGGACCCCGATCAGCAGCGGCCTCCCGCTTCCGTCACCAAGGTGATGACCGCCCTCCTCGTACTGGAAGAAGGCGACCTGCGGGCGCTCGAGGTGATCAGCGCCGCGGCCGACAGCACGCCGATCGGCTACCCGGGGCAGCCCCAGGTTGTGGCCGGAGAGCAGTGGAACGTCGGCGAACTGCTCGACCTGCTCGTCGTCAAATCCGCCAACGACGTGGCGACGGCCCTGGCCGAGCACGTATCCGGATCGGAGGACGCGTTCGTCGAACAGATGAACGAACGGGCCCGAGAGCTCGGCATGACCTCGACCACGTTCCGGAATCCCCACGGGCTCGACGCGACCGGCCATCTCTCCACCGCCCGCGACCTCATCACCCTGGGCCGGGCTGCCATCGACAACCCGCGCCTCGTAGCCTCGAGCCGGATCCGGTTCTTCACGCTCCAGCCCCCGGGCCGGCCGCTCATGGAGTTGGACAACACCAACAAGCTCGTGGGCACCTTCCCGGGTGTCTACGGGCTGAAGACCGGCGACACCGCGTCGGCCGGCCTCGTCCTCCTGTCGTACCTCGACTCGGGGCGGGGGAGGTTCCTCGGGGTCGTCATGGGCTCGACCGACCATCTCGCCGCCACCCGCGAGCTGCTCGCCTATGCGCTGACCACCCTCGGCCCTGCGGACTATCTGCTCGCTCCCATCGCCGGCACCGAACTCGCAGGCACCCTGCCGGAGTGGCTGGCTCCGCGCCTCGCCGGGGCGGGAAGGCTCCCGGACGGAGCACAGGCGCTCACCCCGGCGCGCTCCACGCCGGGAGGACTGGCGATCGTCTCCGCCTACCGGGACCTCCTGCCCGAGCTCCTCGGAGGCGCCCCGTGAGCGACGTCGTGGCGCCGGTCGTGCTCCGCGCCTCGCTGCAGCGCCGGGTCGCCGAGCTCGGCGCCCAGATCCGCGGCGACTACGAGGGTCGCGAGCCGGTACTGCTCGCGGTGCTCGGCGGGGCCGTGCCGTTCGTCGCGGACCTCACCCGCCACCTGGATCCGCGCCTCGACATCGACTTCCTCAGCCTCTCCCGATTCGGGGTCGACGGACGCGTCTCCATCCGGATGGACAGCGGGACCTCCCTCGCCGGCCGCGACGTGATCGTCGTGGAAGACATCGTGGACACGGGCCTCACCCTCGCCTACCTGATCGGGCTGCTCGAGACGCGCGACCCGGCATCGATCACCGTCGTCACGCTCATCGACAAGACCACGCGCCGCATCGTCGACGTCCCGCTGCGCTACCGCGGCTTCGAGGTGGGGGACGAGTTCCTGCTCGGCTACGGGCTCGACTGGGAAGGCCGATACCGCAACATCCCCGAACTGTGGGCGGTGCTCGACCTCGCCGCCTTCCAAGAGGATCCGGAGATCCTGGCACGCCGGGTCTTCTCGGACCCCGGTGATACAGTGGACGCATGAGCAACGATGCCGTCCCGGTCGAACTGGTCGGAGTTCGGATCGAACTGCCCACCAATCAGCCGATCGTGCTGCTCCGCGAGGCCACCGGCACCCGGTACCTCCCCATCTGGATCGGCGCAGACGTCGCCACGGCGATCGCGTTCGCGCTCGAGGGCGTGGAGCCGCAGCGTCCGCTCACCCACGATCTGCTGAAGATCTCGGTGGAGGCGCTCGGAGCACGGGTGGACAGGGTCACCGTCACCTCGCTCGAGGACGGGATCTACTACGCCGATCTCGTGTTGGTCATGGCCGACCGTGAGGTCGTGGTCTCCAGCCGACCTTCGGACGCCATAGCGTTGGCCGCTCGCACGTCCGCACCGATCTTCGTCTCCGCCCGGGTCCTCGAAGAGGCCGGGGTCGAAATACGCGACGAGGACGAAGAGGAAGAGATCGCCAGGTTCCGATCCTTCCTCGACGACGTGGAGCCAGAGGACTTCGACACGGCGTGACCGGGGAGCGCCGCCTGGCGGCCGCTCTGGCATTGCTCGGGTTCATCATCGTCGGCGGCACGATCGGTTACATGGTCGTCGCCGATGCGGCATTCGGCGTCGCCCTCTACATGACCGTGATCACCATCTCGACGGTCGGCTACAACGAGACCATCCCGCTCGACGGAGCCGGGCGTCTCTTCACCGGCATCCTCATCGTCGTCGGTGTCGGGTCGGCTCTCTACACTGCCGGCATCGCACTCGAGATAGGGCTCGAGCGAATCGTCGGGGGCGACTGGAGGCGACGCCGCATGTCGAGGGAGATCGCCGGGATCCGCGACCACGTAATCGTCTGCGGGTTCGGGCGGGTCGGCCGAAATACCTGGACCGAGCTGAAGGCAGAAGACACCCAGGCAGTCGTGATCGAGCGAGATGCGGGCTTGATCGCCGAGGCAGAAGCACTGGGTGCCCTGGTGGTCCCGGGGGACGCCACCAAGGACGCCACGCTGTCCGCAGCTGGGATCGACCGGGCCCGAGCCCTGATCGCCTGTGTGCAGCTCGACGCCGACAACCTGGTGATCGTGCTCTCCGCGAAGACCCGCAACCCCCAACTTCGCGTGGTGGCACGCGCCTCCGAGGCCGACTCCGAGGAGAAGCTGCGCCTCGCCGGCGCCGACCGGGTCGTCCTGCCGCAGAAGGTGGGGGCGCAACGCCTGGCCGCCCTCGCCGGGCGGCCCCACCTCGACGAGTTCGTCGACCTGGTGTTGCACGGGAAGCTCGTCGAGTTGCGCATCGAGGAGTTCGCCGTGGAGAGCCGCTCCCCGCTGATCGGATCCACCCTGCGCTCCTCGGACATCCGGGGCCGTTCCGGAGCTTTGGTGCTGGCACTCGAAGACCTCAGCGGGCGGCTGGTCTTCAATCCGGACCCGGGCATGACGTTCCGACCGTCTCAGGCGTTCATCTGCTTGGGGACCGAGAGCCAGCTCGAACGGCTTCGCGCGCTGACCCGCCCGTCGTGAAGGTTGTCCACAGGGGTTGTTGACAACTCCACACCTCCGGCGGTAGTTTCATCTCCGTAGTTCTCAGGGCCGGAATTACGGTCGTGTAAGCTCTTGGGGGAGGTGAGCGGGACCGTGATGGACGAACAAGGATTCAGGGCGCCACAGGTCTGCAAGATCGTGGGGATCACGTATCGACAGCTCGACTACTGGGCGCGCACCCGGCTGCTCACTCCTTCGTTGCGGGCCGCTCACGGCTCGGGGAGCCAGCGGCTCTACTCGTTCTCCGACGTCGTACAGCTGCGGGTGATCAAGCGGCTGCTCGACGCGGGCATGAGTCTGAAGAAGATCAGGCAGGCCATGGAGATCCTGCGCGACCAACTGAGCAGCGAGCGGCCTCTGGCCGACGTCACCCTGCTCTCCGACGGCAACACCATCTATGCAGCACACTCGGCCGACGAAGTCGTGGACGTCTTCCGGCGCGGCCAGGGCGTCTTCGGGATCGCGGTGGGGCCGGTTCAGGCCGAACTCGAAGGAGACCTGCACCGCCTCTTCCCGGAGGAGGCCCCCGCAGAGGGCCGGGTGCCTGCCAGCGCGGAGGCGTGAACCTCTGAGACGCCCCACGGACCTCGACTTCCCTGCCGATCAGGTCGAGTTCGCCCATCACAGCGAGCGGCAGTTCGCCCGGCTGCTCGACTTCTACGGCATCGCCTGGGAGTACGAGCCGCGTTCGTTCCCCATCGAGTTCGACGAAACCGGAGCGCCGACCGGCTACTTCACCCCGGACTTCTACCTCCCCGACGAGGACCTCTTCATCGAGATCACCACGATGAACCAGAAACTCGTCACGAAGAAGAACCGAAAAGTGCGCCGGCTGCGCGAGCTGCACCCGCAGATCCGCTGCAAGATCTTCTACCAGCGGGACTACCTGCAACTCCTGATCAAGTACGGGCTGGACGAGGCGGTCTCCGAAGATCCCCCCGCGCCGACCCGGATGCCGGGCCCTCCCCGGATCGTCAACCTCGGCGAGGCCGAGGCCGGTTGAGCCGGGAAGGCTCGGCCCGGGGACGGCGCAAGGGTATCGGGTAGGCTTCGCGCCGTGAGCGGCACCGCCTCGCCAGACCCGGTCTTCTCCCCGCTCCATGCGGTTCACGAGCGCCTCGGTGCCCGATTCACGGAGTTCGCCGGATGGACCCTCCCGGTCCACTACCAGGGCACCCTCTCCGAGCATGCCGCGGTCCGGTCCTCGGTCGGGGTCTTCGACGTGTCCCATCTGGGGCGTTTCGAGTGTTCGGGCCCCGGGGCCACCGAAGCCCTGCGGTGGCTGTTCTGCAACGACATCGCCACGATCGAGCCCGGCAGGGCCCAGTACACGATGATGCTCACCTACGACGGCGGCGTCCTCGACGACCTCATCGTCTGGCGCTGGGACAACGACCGTTACTGGGTCCTGCCCAACGGAGTGAACCACCACCGGGTGATGTCCGGCGTCGCCGCCGCCGATGGGCTCACCGTTGTCGATCGCAGGGTTGAGACTGCCCTGATCGCCGTGCAGGGTCCGCAAGCCCCGCGTCTCGTCGAAGAGACGCTCGGGTCCACGCCGAAGCGGTTCAGAGTCCTCGAGGCGGAGTTCGCAGGATTCCCGGTGTGGGCTGCAGGGACCGGGTACACCGGCGAGCGCGGCGCCGAGGTGGCCATCTCCGCGGAGGCCGCACCCCGATTGTTCGACGCCCTGCTCGAAGGAGGGGCAGTCGCGTGCGGACTCGGAGCACGGGACGTGCTCCGACTCGAGATGGGGTATCCGCTCTGGGGTGCCGATCTGGACACCGCCACGACCCCGATCGAAGCCGGGTTCGAATGGGTAGTCGAATGGGACCACGATTTCGTCGGGCGGAGGGCGTTGGCCGCCCAGCGCAGTTCCGGTCCCCCCAAGCGGCGCATCGGCTTCGTCACCGAGGGCCGGGCCATCCCTCGCCCGGGCTGTCTGGTCCGCTGCGGCCCTGCCACCGGCTTCGTCGCCAGCGGGACGTTCTCACCCACCTTGCAGGCCGGGATCGGGGTCGCCTATGTGTCACCCGATCCCGGGAACGAGACCGGCGTGACGGTCGACATCCGCGGCCGGCGCGTCGAGGCAACCAGAGCGGACCCCCCCTTCATAGAGCGCTGATGGACTTCACTCCCCACTCCGAGGCCGACATCGGCCGCATGCTCACCTCCCTCGGCCTCTCCGAGGTCGCCGACCTCTTCGGACACCTGCCGCCCGGAGTCCGCGTCGCAGATGGGCTCGACCTCCCCGAGCCGCTGGCAGAGATGGAGGTGATGAACCACATCGACCGGCTGGCGGCGCGCAACACGGCCGGTCTGGTGTGCTTCGCAGGCGGCGGAACCTACGACCACTACCTGCCTCACGTGGTGCGATCGCTGACCCTCCGGCCGGAGTTCGTCACCTCGTACACGCCCTACCAGAGCGAAGTGTCCCAGGGAACCCTGCAGGCCCTCTTCGAATATCA
>CAYXHU010000106.1:0-6126 GCA_964464675.1 uncultured Acidimicrobiia bacterium | reverse complement strand
CGTCGCCATCCAGACCGCCTACGACCACTGCGATGCCATCGCAGGTGCGGTCGTGGTGGACACCCCGGTGCGCAGGCCCGACCCCGAGTCGGAAGCCGGCGCGAGGGGAAGGGCATTCAGGAGCCCGGGCACCTACCGAGACGCCGCCACGGCCTTGCGCCACTTCCGCCTGATCCCGGATCAGCCGTGCGACAACACGTTCTGCGTCGATCACGTCGCCAGACACTCACTCCGCGAGACCGCCCGGGGCTGGACGTGGAAGTTCGACCCGCACCTGTTCACCCACACGATGATCCCGATGCGAGATCAGTTGGCGGGCGTGCGGTGCCGATTCGCGCTGCTCAGGGGAGAGCACAGCACGGTGGTGCCCGCCGACACCGCCGAATACATGTACGAACTGCTGGGGCGGTCCGCTCCGGTGATCTCGATCCCCGAGGCCCGCCATCACCTGCTCCTCGACCAGCCTCTGGCCTTCGTCGCCGCGCTCCGCACCCTGCTCGCCGATTGGGAGCATTCGACATCCAATCGCCGCACGCCGGCCATCACCTGAGAGGGGCGATGCACTCCGGGTAGTTGTTCTTCACGCTGTTGACCAGCGTGGACACCGGGTACTCGGACATCTCACCAGCGGGGAAGGGACGAAGCAGAGCCCGGAGTGCCTCCAGGTCCTCGGCGTCCGGGTCCAGCCAGCGATCCCACGACTCACGGGGAAGAACTGCCGGCATCCTGTCGTGGATCGGGCGGAGCAGATCGTTGGGGGAGGTCGTGATGATCGTGCACGACACGAGGCGCTCGCCGGTGTCCCGATCCGTCCGGCTCGCCCAAAGACCCGCCAGCGCTAACGGAGCGCCGTCGGCGGCTCGGACGTAGTGGGGGAGCTTGCCGGATTCCTTGCGCTCCCACTCGTAGAAGCCGTCGGCCGGGACGATGCATCGCTTGCGTGCGAACGAGTCCTTGAACACCGGCCTCGTCGCCAACGTCTCGGCGCGCGCGTTGATGTGCTTGGCCCCGATGCGCACGTCGTCGGCCCACCACGGGACCAGTCCCCAGCGGAAGGTGCCCAGCATGCGCCGCCCCTCGTGCTCGGCGACTGCGTACACCCGGTCGGTAGGCGCCACGTTGTACGACGGGGCCAGTGTCTCGGACACCACGATCTCCGCGCCGAACACCACCGCATAGGTTTCCGGGTCCACCGCCTGGACGAATCTCCCGCACATGCCCCCATGGTGCCAGCCTCGCCGCCTCTCGGGGGAGGAACGGCCGCCCCGCCGCGCCGGGCGGGCCGTCAGGGCCCGGTCTCGTCCTCCAGCCGGACCGGCCCTTCGAAGTAGGTGCGCACCGTCGGATAGGCGAGGTCGATGTCGCTCCTCGACGCGAAGGCTCTGAGCACGTCCTTCCATACGGCCTGCTCGACGTCCCGCAGCGCCCTGACCGGGACGAGCAGCCTGCCCGTCAGCAGCACGCCGCTGTCGCGCACCGTGAGGTACACGGTCGGCGTCAGGTGCGTGAACCGGATCTGGTAGGACGTGGCCGCCTCGCGCAGCTGGCGGGTGGCGTTCACCTGCGACATGTCGAGAGCATGGGCCTCGACGGCGTCGCGAACGATCTCCTCGGCCGCCTCCCAGTTGGACTCGAAGGTGACGAGCACCGGGACCTCGTGCCAGATGTACTCGAATCCCTCGGTGAAATTCGCCAGGGGGTTGGTGAACACCAGCCCGTTCGGGATGTGCAACAGCCGCCCCGTGGCCTGCTCTGCGTCGACCCGGCCGCCCACCTCCATGAGCGTGAACCGGAAGGCCCGGATGTCGACAACGTCCCCCCGGTGGCCGGCGATCTCCAACCGGTCCCCCAGGCGGAATGGCCGGCGCAGCACGACGTAGAGCCACCCGGCCAGGTTCTTGAGCACGTCCGACAGGGCGATGGCCAGGCCGGCCGTCAGGAACCCGATGTAGGTGGCCAGCCCGCTGCCTTCGAGCCACAGCGACGCGAGCAGGACGGCGCCCACGACGGTGATCACATAGGAGGTGAGCTTCCGGGTCCGGTACCAGATGGAGGAGTCGTCGATCCGACGGTGCACGACCTTCAGGGTCACCCAGCGGATCACCCCGAGCACGACCACCACCGCAACGGTGACGATCAGCTGTGCCTGCCAGCGAGAGACGTTGAGCGCATCGGCGAGGCGGTCGAGCACGGTCACAGGCTATCGTCGGCGGACGATCCGGGCCGCCGTCTCGAGACCCCCAGGTCTCATACCGCACCGAAGGGCGAAGCGTCGAGCAGCCCCCAGGCGATCGGCACCGCGAGTGCGATCCCGAACACGGTCCAGGCGACCGCAACCGTTCGACGCGGCCTGGGGCGGGTACGCAGCCCGAGCACCGGGGCCGGATCCTGAGCCCTCGAGCGGGTGCCGACGCGGACCAGTCCGGCGACGGCGAGCGTCGCGATCACGGCGAGGGCAGGCACGGCGGCACGCCCCCACGACCCTACAGCAGTCCCTGATAACGAGAACACCGTCCGGGCGCCGAGCAGTGAGGTCGCGGTGATGATCGCGTTCCAGAGGCCGTGCAGCATCCCGGCGAGGGCCAGGGCACGCGGCAGCGACAGTCCGGCGCCGGGCAATTGGCGGTCGTGCAGCGCCAAGCCCATGATCCCCGCCCCGAGGACGGGAACGGCCGACGACGCCGCCCGCACCGCAGACACCGGGAACCACGAGAGCACCCCCCCGCCGAAGGCGGCGATCACGTTCTCCGCCACTGCGAATCCGGCCCCGGCGGCGGCGGCAAACGCAAAGGCCTCGGCGCGGGATCGGGGGTTGACGACCACCCCCCCAATCGGCTTGGCGATCTCCTCGACGAGCGGGGATACCATGACGGTGAAGGTGATGAGCGTCACCGACGTGGGGGCAGTGATCGGGGCGAGGGACAACAGTCCGGCGCTCAGGGTGTCCAGGGTCCGCAAGACCGCGCCCATCGGGGGTGTGCCGATCCGGAGCACGACCGCTGTGACCGGGGGATACAGGAGCACGGCGATCACCAGCACCACGGTGCCCCCCAGGACGAAGGCCGCCAGGGAGCGAAGGACTCCGCCTCGAACCCCGGCCGCCGCCCGTGCGAGCAGCATGGCGGCCAGCGGTCCCCCGACCACCACGACGAGGAACGGCCAATCGAGTCTGCCGCCCTCGGCCCGCGCCCGGAGCAGCGCCCCGCAGGTGAGCGAGGCGGCGGCAAGCGCCACCCAATAGCGCCGCATGAACACGTGCCGGGTCGCGGCGACCGACCCGGATCGCGCGCCGGATCGAGCCACGCTCCGACCCAGCCACGCCAGGATGGGCCCCAGCACCGCTGCGCCCGGCCGGCCCGCCACCATCGCTCCGAGCAGCACACCGACGGCTCCCCCGGCCGCAACTCCCCGCCATCCGTTCGTCGTCGCCTGACCCATTCGCACCTGCCCCGGCCGGACCCGCGCCGGCCTCGAGAACAGACGACAGCGTGCGGCAGAATCGCGAGAGATACCAGGGGGCCGTGCTCCGGCCCCCCGGCAACCTCACTCGTATGCGATGGCCTCCAGCACGTCCATGCGGGCTCCCCGCCTGGCCGGCAGTACGGAGGCGAGCACCCCGCCGAGGGCTGCTGCAACCAGGTACACCGCCAGGTCGGCCCAGGGCAGCGTGAGCTGCAGGCCTTCCCCGATCGCCATCACCATGACGACGCCCAGCACGACCCCGACGACGAGGCCGAGCGCGGCGCCGAAGACGCCGATGAGCACGGCCTCCCATCGGATCATGCGGCGGGTCTGGCGGCGGGTCATGCCAACGGCCCGAAGGAGGCCAATCTCGCGTCGCCGCTCCATGATCGACAGGGCCATCGTGTTGGCGATGCCGAGCAGGGCGATGAGGATCGCCATGGCCAGGAGCGCGGTGAGGATGTTCAGCACCAGGTCGATCTGGCCGGCTACCTTGTCGACGTACTCCTCGGCGTTGCTCATCTCGACGTTCGGGTAGTCGGCGACCACCACTTCGATGGCGGGGCGAGCCGCCACGGGGTCGAACTCGTCGGCGACGTTCAACATAAGCATCGTCTCGAGCCGGGCGTTGTGGTTCGCCTCGAAGTCCTCCTTCGAGATCATCACGCTGGTGCCCTGGAACAGGCTGTTGCCGTACAGAGCGACCACCTCGAGGTCGGCGACGACGCCGTTGGGATACTCGACGGTGAAGACATCGCCCACCGCCAGCCCCTCGTCGGCCGCCAGGTCTTCGTCGAGGACCGTCCTGCCCGGGCCGAGCTCGTCGAAGTCGCCGGCGCTGAGCTCCATCCGCACCATCTCGTCGAGGTGCTCGTCGACTCCGATCAGGAACGCCTCCTCGAGCGTCTCGGGATCCCGGTACACGCCGATGCGGTACCCGGACACCTCGGCCACCTCGGGCAAGGCGCGCAGTTCCTGGGCCAGTCGCGGGCTGACCCCCGTGGAGGTCGGGTCGCCGAACCCGCTGGCTTCGATCTGGAAGTCGGCTATCACTTCGCTTCCGACCGCATCCTGGAGCGTCGACTTCACGGAGGCTGCCAGCGTGGCGATCACACTGACCAGCGCAACCCCGATCATGAGCGCCGACGCGGTCGCCGCGGTGCGACGCGGCTTACGGACGGCGTTCTCCTGAGCGAGACGCCCGGTGACCCCGAACAGGCGGGGCAGCGGGGCACCGAACACCATGCCGAACCGCCTGGCGATGAGCGGTGACAGCACCGCGACGCCGAGGAAGACGACACCGGCTCCAATCCCGGCGATGAGCAGCGCGCTGCCCACCTCGCCGAACAGCCCGATGAAGAGCATGACCGCGCCTGCCGCAACGACCCCGAGTCCCGCCCACATGCGCAGGCGAAGCGACTTGAAGTAGGTCGAGCCGACCTCGCGCATCGCCGCGATCGGAGCCACGCCCGACGCCTTGCGCGCCGGGAGGATGGCCGACCCCACGGTGATGAGCACCCCCACCGCCATGGCGATCACGATCGTCCGGGGCTCGATGGTGAGCGGCCCCTCCGGGAACCCGAACCCGATCGCCCCGAAGATCGACTTGAGTACCTGAGCGAGCAGGATGCCGACCCCGATCCCGATCGCCGAGCCGATCACCCCGACGATGAACGCCTCGAGGAACACCATCACGGTGACCTGCCGGCCGGTGGCGCCCACGGCGCGCAGCATGGCCAGCTCGCGGGTCCGCTGGCTGACGATGATCCTGTAGGTGTTCTGGATGATGAACCCGCCGACGAAGACGGCGATCAGCGCGAACACCAACAGCGCCGTGTTGAAGAACCCGACGCCCTCGTCGACCTGTTCCTTGCCTTCCTCGATCTCGACGTCGCCTGAGATGACCTCGGTTCCCTCAGGCAGGAGCCGGGCGATCTCGGCCTGGAGCCCGGCGACGTCCACCCCTTCGGCGGCCATGATCGAGATCTGGCTGAGCTCCCCCTCCATGTCGAACACCCGCTGCGCGGTCTCCAACTCGAAGGCGGCGATCGTGGCCCCGAGCAGGTTGTCGGCGTCACCGAACGACACGATGCCGGTGACCTCGAACGTCTCCGTGCCGGTGAGCAGGATCACGTCGATCGGCTCTCCGACCGAGAAGCCGTAGGCATCGGCGGTGTAGGCGTCGATGAGGATCTCCCCGTCGGCCAGGGGCGGGCGGCCGCTGCGGAGGTTCAGGGCCGAGACGTCCTCTGTGCCCTCGATCCACGAGAACCCGAGCGCCGGCGGGCCGTTGCCGCCGATCGGCTCACCGTCCTTGTCGATGAGTTGCGCATAGGACTGGATGAACGGAACTGCCTGTTCGACCCCCTCGAGCGCCTCGAGGTCGTCGAGCAGGCTCTCCGGGATCCTCCCGACGTCGAAGGAGAGGTCGAAGTCCTGATCTGCCCGGACCACGAGGTCGTTGAGCTGCCCTTCCTGCTCGAACAACACGTCGAAGGCAGCCTTGAGGCTGTCGGTGAACACGTACGAGCCAGCGACGAACGCCACGCCCAGCACGATGGCGATGGCGGTGAGCATGAGCCGCACCTTGTTGGCCATCACGCCCTTCCAGGAGAGCTTGAGCACGTCAGCCTCCCAGCGACTTCATGAGTTCGAGTATCGAGT
>CAYXHU010000105.1:0-6155 GCA_964464675.1 uncultured Acidimicrobiia bacterium | reverse complement strand
ACGCGGGCGTCGAGACGAGCCGCCACCCTGGCGATCGAGCGTCCCAGGCCTTCGAGATCGGTCGTCTCGGCGTGCAGGGTCTCGCCGTCGAGCTCCACTCCGGCGACGGAGTCGATCTCGACGAGGGCGGCGGCCATGCGGCGCGGAAGATCGGTCTCGATCCGGACGCGGTAGGGGATGTGCGACATCGCCCTGCGGATTGCGGCGATGTCCCCGGCGGCGGCGAGTTTGCCGTCGACCATCGCCAGCACCCTCCCGGACATGCGCTCCACCTCGGCGAGCACGTGGGAGGACACGATCACGGTGTGTCCCTCCCGCGCCAGGGTGCGGAAGGTGTCGATGAGGTGGGCCCTCTGGACCGGGTCGGTCCCGTTGAGCGGTTCGTCGAGCACGAGCAGGTCCGGGCGTCCCACGAGGGCGGCCGCCACCTTCGCCCGCTGCCGCATGCCCTTGCTGTACCCGGAGATCGGCCGGTCGGCGGAATCCTCGAGCCGGACGGTGGCGATCGCCTCCTCGGCCGACCTGGGGTCGGTCCCGGCGAGGACCGCCGAGTAGGCGACGAACTCCCGGGCGGTCTGGAACCCGTACACCGCGTCCTCTTCGGGGACGAGGGCCAGGTGCCGGTACACCTCCGGCGAGCGGCGCGGGTCCTTGCCCATGATGCGGACCTCGCCGTCGCTCGGTCCCAGGAGCCCGGTCAGCATGCGCAGCAGGGTGGTCTTGCCCGCCCCGTTGGGGCCCAGCAGGCCGGTGATGCCGGGCCCGAACGAGCAGCTGAGGTCCGACACGGCGACCTTCTGCCCGAACCACTTGGAGACGGCACGGGCCTCCACCGTGGGGTGCTCGACGAGGGCGGGCGACTCCGTCACGTGAGCCTCCGGTAGCGCCACAGCACGAACCACGCCGATGCTGCGGCGACGAGTCCGACGACGACCAGGGAGACGATCGGGTCCATGCCGGCCCTCTCAGGGATCCACCTGTGGGTGTTGGCGTCCATCACCCAGTCCTTGACGACACCTGGGTGATGCTGGAGCGCGAGCAGCCCGCCCAGATCGATGCCGGAATCGACGAGGCCGGCGGAGGCAGGGCCCGAGATCGTCACGACGCCGATGAGGGTCCCGGCGGCCACCGCCGGACGGGAAGCCACGGACGCCACAACCATCCCGATCGGGGCGAATGCCGCGAAATAGGCCAGGGAGGCCACGGCCGTCTGCCACAGGTCGTCGAGGTGCCCGCCGAGGTACGAGCCGAAGCCCTCGCTGCTCACCCAGGCTTCGCCGAGGTACAGGACGATGTGCGGTATGTACAGGAAGCCGAGGACGAGGATGGCCAGGGCGGCGGTGCGGGCTCCGAGGTAGTCGGTCGTGGTGAGCGGCCGGGAGGCGTACACGGCGAGTGTGCCGTGCTCGCGGTCGGGGACGAGGAGCTCGGCCCCTGCCAGCGCGATGAACACCAGGGCGATGGCACCGGTGAGATCGAAGTACTGGGCGTGGCCGAACAGCTCGGCGTCCTCGGCGAGCTCACCGATCACCACGCCGATCGCCACGAAGAACAACACCGGGAGGAGCGCGATCGATATCAGGCCCCACGGCATGACCTTGCGGCGCGCCCGGCGACGCAACCCGAGGACGCGGCGCAGCCCGTCGCGGATGACCGCCCAGGCCACCGCCATGCGTCCCTGGCGCGGGCCTTCGTGAGGCCGGTAGCCGAGATCGAAGACGACGCCGCCGTCGGTCACGAGCCTCCCTCCCCGGCATCGCCGTCCTTCGCCAGGAAGATGTCCTCGAGCGAGGTGCGCCGCGAGCCGAGGCGCCGCACCCCGGCGTCGCAGGCGACGAGCGCGTCCCGCACGAGGGCGAACGGGTCCCCCTCGGAGTGGCGTACCACGACCGACCTTCCCTCGACGACGACGGTGGCCCCGGCCCGCTCGAGCGCCGCGGCGAACGGTGCGGGATCGTCCAGCAGCTCGACCTCGACCTCGGAGGAGGTCTCGAGCTCCGAAAGCGGCCCGGAACGCAGGACCCGGCCCCCGTCGAGCATCACCACCCAGGAGCACGTGTGCTCGATGTCGGTGAGCACGTGGGACGAGACGAGTGCGTCGATGCCGAAGTCCTCGAGGCGCGTCACCAGTCCGAGCATCTCGTCCCGACCCTCCGGGTCGAGCCCGGCCGTGGGCTCGTCGAGCAGCACGAGGTCGGGATCGTGGACGATCGCCTGGGCGAGCTTGGTGCGCTGCAGCATGCCGGTGCTGAACGAGCCGATCGGCCGGAATCGCTCCTCGTGGAGTCCGACGAGGGCGAGCACGTCGCTGGCCCGCTGCCGGGCGACCCGGGTGGACATGCCCGCCAGTTCGGCCGAGTACCCGACGAAGTCGGCGGCCGTCTGATCGGGTGGGAGGCAGGGCCCTTCCGGCATGTACCCGACGCGGGAACGGATCTCGAGCGCAGCGCGGGGAACGGGATGGCCGAGGACGGCGGCGGTGCCGGCGGCGGGGCTGAGGATGCCCAGCAGCAGCTTGATGAGCGTGGTCTTGCCTGCCCCGTTGGCGCCCACCAGGCCGGTCAGCCCGCTGGGGACGTGCAGGTCTACGCCATCGAGGGCGACGATGTCGCCGTAGGCGAAGCGAAGCCCGCTGGTCTCGATGACCGTGTGATCCACGGAGAGCAACCTAGCGGCACGGCGGGCCGCCCGCTCCGCGGGTCCGACCGCTACCGCTCGGCGGCTGCACCGGGTGCCGGGTGCGGCGCCACGTGGGCGGCGCGCTGGGTCACCGCCACCCCGGTGATGATGAGGAGCCCGCCGACCGCGATCGCCGGGGTGACGTGCTCGGACAGCAGCAGCACTCCTCCGAGTACGCCGACCACCGGCACGACATACCCGACGAGGGACGCCTCGGTTGCGCTCACCGATTGCAGGGCCCAGTAGAAGAGCGAGAACGGCACGACGGTTCCCACCAGGCCCAGGTAGACCAGCAGTCCCCAGCCGGCGGCGCCGGCGGTCGGGCCGCCTTCGGC
Organism: uncultured Acidimicrobiia bacterium; assembly: GCA_964464675.1. Taxonomy (GTDB): domain Bacteria; phylum Actinomycetota; class Acidimicrobiia; order Spongiisociales; family UBA11373; genus CAYXHU01. The sequence goes on along the minus strand of CAYXHU010000105.1, from coordinate 3,141 downwards.
GACCGCCATCAGCGGAATCATGATCGCCGCCCCGACTACGAACTGCGGTCCGGCCAGATCGAGGGCGCCCAGGTCGGGGGCATGCCGCTTCACGTGCACCGAACCGTACGACGCGCATGCCAGGCCCAGGGTGGCGAGGGCCACGGCGAGCACCGGGTTCCCCTCGTCGCCCAGGCCGCTGTCGCCCCCGGCCATGAGCACCAGGATGCCGGCGACCGACACTGCCAGGCCGGTTGCCTTCCACACGGTGAGACGCTCCTCGGGGAGCAGCCAGTTGGCCCACAAGGCCGTGCCCACGGGGATGTTGGCCACGAGCAGGCCGACGAACCCTGCCGAGGCGTGCTGGACCGCGAGCGTGGTCAGCACGAAGGGGATCGCCATGTTCGTCGAGCCGAGCACGAGGCCGAGCCGCCAGCGGCGCCGCCCGACTCGCAGCCGGCCACGCCCGATGGCGAGCAGCACGGCCACCGCAGCCGCGGCGATGACCGATCTGACCGCGGTGATCTCGTAGGGACCGAGGCCCTCGCTGAGCGCAGCCCGCGTGGCGATCCCCGCCGAGCCCCATCCCAACGAGGCGAGACCGAGGGCTCCCCAGACCCGGGCGCTCACTCCGGGCGACCGAAGAGGCGGCGGAGCAGGCCGGGGCGCTCCGGCTCCGGTGCCGCCGGCTGGGCGCGGTGCCGCCAGTCGTCGCGTTCGGCCCGAAGCTCGGCGAGGCGCTCCCGCAGGAAGGTTGCCTCGGTCTCCGCTCTGGCGGCGCGTTCCCGCGCCTCGGCGAGTTGCTGTCCCGTCTCGTGGAGGTTGGTGAGCTGGCCCATGAGCCGATCCCAGGCGTCCCTGGGAACCAGCATGCCCCCTCCCGGCGCCGGGCCGCTCCCCGTCCGGCGCCGTGTGGTTCCGCCGCGCCTCTCCAGGTGCTCCTCCAGCGACGCCGGGTCGACCATCCAGCGCGGTCCCGGCTCGACGAGCGACCCGGTGACCGCGCCCCGGCGGCACCAGGACCGGAGCGTCGATACCGGCACGCCGTACTGGTCGGAGGCCTCGCGCAGCGTGAGGCGGCCGATCTCGTCGGCGGAGGGTGTCTCGGGTGCTCTGCCGGCGGTGCTCGACGGGGTGGTGGCACGGCGGTGAGCGGGCCGTCTCGGCCGTTCGCCGGGTCCTCGGCCGGCCTCTCCCCAGAAGAAGATGTCCTCGCTCACGACGCGCTCCGATGGATGGATCCAGACTAGGCACGGCGGCGGGGTCGGACTTCGTGGAATAATCCCCTCGTGACCGGTCGTCCCTCCGAAGACGAGATCCGCACCCTGGTCCGCAAGGTGGTGTCGGGAGTGGTCGCCGCCGGCGTGGAACCGGAGGCCCCAGGAGCCGGGGTCCGAGGGGATGCGGCGCCGAGCGGGGCGTCGATCGCCATCGGATCGGACCACGGCGGGTTCAAGCTCAAGGAGCGCCTGGCATTTCGGCTCAGGGAGCAGGGCCGGGAGGTCCACGACTGCGGGACCGACAGCACCGAGCCGGTCGACTACCCGGACTTCGCGGCAGCCGTGGCGCGCCGGGTCGCATCGGGGGAGAGCGCCTGGGGCATCGTGGTCGACGGTGCCGGCATCGGCTCCTGCATGGCGGCCAACAAGATCCCGGGGGTGCGCGCCGCGCTGTGCTGCGACATCTCCTCGGCACGCAACTCCAGGGAGCACAACCACGCCAACGTGCTCACGCTCGGCGCCGGGCTCATAGGGGAGAGCCTGGCCGCCCAGATCGTGGAGGCCTGGCTGGAGACACCCTGGGGAGAGGGCAGGCATGCCCGGCGCGTCGCCAAGATCACGGAGCTGGAGCGGGCGCACCGCGCCGAACGGGCCGGGGAGAGGACTGCGTGAGCGAATTCGAGGCCCTCGTCGAAGCCGTGACCAAGGAGGTGCTGGAAGCGCTCTCCGGCGGCTCCGACGCCTGCATCACGTGTCTCGGCGACTGCGCCGCCCATTCGTCCGAGAAGGTCCGGTCCGTGGTCGCCGCCGGAGCATCACGCGTGTCGTTCAACGGGCGGGGGGCGGACGTACCGATCGACCTCGCCGGGTTCATCGATCACACCCTCCTGAAACCGGAGGCCAGCGCCGCGGACATCGATCGGATGTGCGAGGAGGCCATCGAATTCCGGTTCGCCTCGGTGTGCGTCAACCCGTTCTGGGCGAAGCGGGTGGCAGAGAACCTGCGCGGCAGCGATGTGGTGACGTGCTGTGTCGTCGGCTTCCCTCTCGGTGCGACCCCCCCGGCCATCAAGGCGATGGAGGCGCGCCGTGCCATCCGGGACGGGGCGCGCGAGATCGACATGGTCATCAACGTCGGAGCCCTCAAGTCCGGTGACTACGAGACGGTGGGTTCCGACGTCGAAGGCGTGGCCGACGCATGCCGCGAGACCGGGGCGCTGTGCAAGGTGATCATCGAGGCAGCGCTGCTCACGGACGAGGAGAAGGTGATCGCCAGCAGGCTGGCCAAGGTGGCCAGGGCAGACTTCGTCAAGACGTCCACGGGATTCGGTCCCGGAGGGGCGACGGTCTACGACGTCGCACTGATGCGCGAGGCCGTCGGCCCGAAGATGGGGGTGAAGGCGTCCGGGGGCATCCGCACCAGGGACGACGCGACACAGATGATCGCCGCCGGCGCGACCAGGATCGGGGCGTCGGCAGGGATCGCAATCGTCATGGGAGGTTCGGGTGAGGAGCAGTATTGACCTGAGGGGCTACTCGTTCCTCGACAGCCTGCAGCCGCAGTACGCCGCCTTCCTGGGCACGGTCGCCCAGGGATTCCTGCCACTCGCCGGTGACGCCTCGCTCTACGTGGAGATCTCCCCCGGGATCGAGATCAACCGCCTCACCGACATCGCGCTCAAGGCGACCCAGGTGAAGCCGGGCATGCAGATCGTCGAGCGCTACTTCGGCCTGCTCGAGGTGCACTCACCCTCGCAAGCCGATGCCAGGGCGGCCGGAGCTGCGATCCTGAGCGAGATCGGGCTCGAGGAGTCCGACCGGATGAAGCCCAAGATCGCCTCGAGCCAGATCATCCGGCGCATCGACGATCACCAGGCCCAGCTCATCAACCGCATGCGCCACGGGCAGATGCTGATCCCGGGGCAGACGCTGTACGTCCTGG
>CAYXHU010000104.1:0-6169 GCA_964464675.1 uncultured Acidimicrobiia bacterium | reverse complement strand
CGCCTTGCTCCTCACCGTCACCGGGCTCGCCATGCTCCTCATCGGCGACCGTGAGGAACGTCGGCGGGAAGGTTCGATCACCGGCAGGGCGGTGGACCGCCTATCGTGACCGGGTGACCGGCGAGGCGAACAGGTGACGGTGGTGGTGGGCCGCTCGGCCCTGCGGTTGATCGGGTTCGTGCTCCTCGGCTCGGCGATGATCGTGCTCGCCGTCGACATGACCATCTCGTACCGGTTCTATCCGGAGCCGGAGGGCAGCGACGTGACGGTGGGGTCCACGGTGGACGCCGCCGGCTCGCTCGTCGACGTGACCGAGCGGCAACTGACCGAGACCGGCCGTCACGAGCGGCGGCGGGACATCGTCTTCGGAATCGGCCTCTTCCTGGGCGGCGCCGCGGCGCTCGGATGGGGAGTACGCGAGGCGGTGGCGCGCCGTGCCGTGCTGTCGGCCGATCCCGACGGGCTCACCCTGTCTCTCGGGCGGCGCGGCAGCCCGGTGACGTTCGGCTGGGATGCGATCGTCGAGGCCCGCAGCAGCGTACGTCACGACGAGGGAGGCACCGAACCCGTGCTGTCGCTGCGCTTCGCCGATCCGGAGCAGGTCCCCGCCGACCTACGGGGTGCAGTAGCCGAGCCTCCGTGGCTGCACGTCTACGCCGGCGACTGGGACGTGCCGGCACACCAGGTGGCACCGCGCGTCGAGGCGTTCGCGTCCCCCTATCGGGAGGACGAGTACTGGTGATGATCGGCGCCCACGTCGGGTCGCGCCAACCCATCGAGGCTGCTGCCGAGCGGGGGGCGGACCTCGTCCAGGTCTTCCTGTCGAATCCGCAGTCCTGGAAGAAGCCGGTTCCTCGCGCCGACGCCGAGCAACTGAAGGCCTCCGGGATCCCGATCTACGTGCACTCCCCGTACCTGGTGAACATCGGATCTCCCAACAACCGGGTGCGGATCCCGAGCCGCAAGATCCTCGCCGAGACCGTCGAGGCTGCGGCCGCGATCGGGGCGGCAGGGGTCATCGTCCACGGAGGCCACATCGGGGACGACGAGGGCCCCGAGGTCGGACCGGATCGCTGGCGCAAGGCGCTGGAGACCTTCGACCAGTCCGTGCCCGTGCTCATCGAGAACACGGCAGGCGGCGGGAACGCGATCGCCCGAGAGATCGACGGCTACGGGCCGCTGTGGGAGGTCATCGGCGATTTCGGGGTCGGGGTGTGTCTGGACACGTGCCACGCCTGGGCCGCCGATGAGGACCTCGAGACCGTGGTGGATCGCCTGGTGGCCGCCACCGGGCGCATCGACCTGGTTCACTGCAACGACTCGCGCGACCCGCGCGGCAGCGGCAGGGACCGCCACGCCAATCTCGGCGCCGGGGAGATCCCCGAAGATCTGCTCGTCGGCGTGGTGCGCCGGGCCGGAGCGCCGGTGATCGTCGAAACCCCCGACGACGACGGCGGCCAGGCCGCCGACATCGCCTGGTTGCGGGAGCGGCTCGCTCAGTAGGCCCCGCCCAGCTTGGTGTGGTCCCAGCTGATGACCTTCTCCGGCACCACCGTGACCGCGGTGTTCTTCGATGCGAAGCGGCCGAAGGCCGCCTCGAGGGCATCCGGGTCGAGCCGGACGGGCCGGTCTCCGACCATGGCGTACTTGGCGGCCATGGCCCCGTAGAGGGCGAGGACCCGCTCGGGGTCGGTGTCGAGGTCGGCGGTGCCCTTGACGAGGACGCCCTGCAGTTCCGCGTAGGCGTCGCCCCGTTCCACGAGGACCGTGAGGCGGGGGTCGCGGTGCAGGTTCAGGATCTTCTGGGACTTGGTGAAGGAGCGGAAGACGATGCGGCCGTCTTCCACCACGTACCACATCGGAACGAGGTGAGGCCATCCGTCGGGGCCCAGGCTCGCCACCTGGACGACCCGGCCCTCGCCGAGGAACCGGGTGATCTCGGCTTCGCTCATCGTGATGTCCTTGCGCGCCACGCGACCTCCTCGACACTCGTCTCGCAGAAGCTACTCGGGCCGCGGCCCGGCCGTAGAATGCCCGGGTCCGGCGGCCACGGGCGACCCGAAGGGCGGTCGAGGGCCCTCAGGCCGGGCAGACGGCCGACCCGCCGCGTCCTCCAACCGTGTGGTGGAGAGAAGGGAGCCAGGAGATGCCCGACAAGGTCACCGCCCCGGTGGTGCGCGCCGCCAAGGGGGGCGAGAAGCTGCGCATGGTGACGGCCTACGACACGCCGACCGCGCTGATCGCCGACCGCGCCGGTGCCGACATCATCCTGGTTGGGGATTCCCTGGCCAACGTGGTCCTCGGGTACGCCGACACCCTGCAGGCGACCGTGGACGTGATGGTGCACCACACCGCGGCGGTGAGCAGGGCGGCGCCGCGGGCCATGGTCGTCGGCGACATGCCCTGGCTCTCCTATCACGTGTCGGTGGAGCAGTCGGTCGTCAATGCCGGTCGGCTGGTTCGAGAGGGCGGCGCCGAGGCCGTGAAGCTCGAGGGGGGCCGAAAGCGGCTTCGGGTGGTCGCCGCGCTGCTCGACGCGGAGATCCCCGTGATGGGCCATATCGGCCTCACCCCCCAGTCGGTCCGGGCGATGGGCGGCTACAAGGTGCAGGGCAAAGATCTCGGGTGCGCCCGGGACCTGATCGCCGACGCGGTGGCGCTCGCCGACGCCGGGGTGTTCTCGATCGTGCTGGAGGGTGTGCCCGATCTCCTCGCCGCCCTTATCACCGAGACGGTGCCGGTGCCCACGATCGGGATCGGTGCCGGGCCGGACACCGACGGGCAGGTGCTGGTGTTCCACGACGTGCTGGGCCTGCACGAGGAGCGCATGCCGAAGTTCGTCCGCACGTACGCGACCCTGTTCGACGACGCGGTGCAGGCACTGGAGCGTTTCTTCGCCGACGTGCAGTCCGGTGGGTTCCCGTCGGCGGAGGAGTCCTACACGATGGCTCCCGAGGTCATCGACCTGCTGAGGGAGGGGGGCTCGTCGTCCGCCGGCTGATCGTCGTCGTGTTCGTGGTGGTGGCGGGGGCGTGTTCGTCGCCGGCGCCGGGTGAGGTCGACGATGCTTTCGATCGTGCCCGGATCGCGGTGGCGGGACGGGCGTGGGACGTCGCAGTGGCCGACACCCCGCACTTGCGGGCTCGCGGCCTGCAGGGCGTCTCGGATCTCGGGCTGCTCGACGGGATGCTGTTCGTGTTCCCGGAGGTCTCCGAGTCGGCGTTCACGATGCGCGGGACGGAGATGGCGATCGACGTCGCCTTCTTCTCGGCCGACGGCGGGCTCGTGGGCGTCGTGGAGATGGTTCCCTGCTCGGAGGAGCCGTGCCCCTCCTACCGGGCCCCGGGTCCGTACCGGTACGCGCTGGAGGCGGAAGCAGGCGGCTTCGCGGGCCTCTCCGAGCTCGTGCTGGACCCCGCGTCGCTTCCGGTGAGCGGGGGCTGATCGGCGGGGAGGCTCGACTTCCGCGATCGGGCGCGACGCGGGTACACTCACGTCCTTCCCCGACCTGCCCCTTCGGGGGCCTCCCGCTGCTCGCGGGTGTCCACAGGAGGTGAAGCGCATCGTGCGCACCTATGAGCTGATGACCATATTCCGGCCCGAGTTGGCCGAGACCGACGTCCGCACCGAGTTCACGACCGTCGAGACGGCCTTGGCCGCCCGGGGTGCCGAGATCGAATCGGCCGACTTCTGGGGCAAGCGGCGTCTCGCCTACGAGATCAGACACGTGTCCGAGGGCTACTACACCCTGCTCACCTTCAAGGCGGAGGCGGAGGCGGTCGCCGACGTCGATCGGGCGTTGTCGCTGTCCGACAACGTGCTCCGGCACAAGTTCATCAAGCCGGAGTAGGCCCGACCATGTCACACCCATCCGTGATCATGACGGGTGGGGGCACGAAGACAGCAGAGAGGGATGTACGAATGGCGACGAACAGCGTGACGCTCATCGGCAACCTGGTGGACGACCCGGAGCTCCGGTTCACCCCGGCCGGCGTCGCCATGGCAAAGGTCCGCTTTGCCGTGAACCGCCGCTATCAACGGGGCGGGGAGTGGCAGGAAGAGACGTCGTTCTTCGGCGGGACGCTGTGGCGCGACGCCGCCGAGAACGCCGCCGAGTCGCTGCAGAAGGGCATGCGGGTGATCGTCACCGGCCGGCTCGAGCAGCGCACCTGGGAGACCCAGGAGGGCGACAAGCGGTCGATCGTCGAGATCGCCATCGACGAGATCGGCCCGTCGCTGCGCTGGGCCACGGCCACGGTGACGAGGTCACCGCGAGCCGGCGACTCCTTCGGGGGCGGCGCACCGTCGATGCCGGGCGGTCCCATCTCTCCGCGCGACGACTACGGGCCCGACGAGGCCCCGTTCTAGGAAGGGTTCCCATATGCCACGAGGTTCCACCTCCCGCCGCCAGCGGCGGCGCCGCGACGACCGGATGGGGCGGAGGATCAAGAAGAAGGTCTGCTACTTCTGCACAGAGGGCATCGACTACGTCGACTACAAGGACGTGGCGTTGCTCCGCAAGTTCATGTCCGATCGGGCGAAGATCCGGTCGTCCCGGGTCACCGGCACGTGTGTGCAGCATCAGCGCAAGGTGGCCAGGGCGATCAAGAACGCCCGCGAGTTGGCGCTCCTGCCTTACACGAACCGATGAAGCTCATCCTCACCACCGACGTGCCCGATCTGGGCCACAAGGGCGATGTCGTGGACGTCGCCGACGGCTTCGGCCGCAACTACCTCATCCCCCGTTCCTTGGCCATCAAGGCGACGAGGGGGGCGCTCAAGGAGGCCGAGGGGATGCGGCGGGCCCGTGAAGAGGCGGAGCGGCGCGTCAAGGAGGCCGCCGAGCACCTGGCGCAGAGCCTGGTCGGCTCGCACGTGGTCATGGCCGCCCGATCCGCCGACGAGGGCCGCCTGTTCGGCTCTATCGGGACGCGCGACGTCGCCGCTGCGATCGAGAAGTACACCGGCGTGGTCGTCGATCAGCACCACATCGACCTGCCCGCCCCCATCAAGGAGATCGGCCTGCACGAGGTCGTCATCCGGCCCCACCCGGAGGTGGAGTTCCAGCTCACCCTCGACGTGATCCCGGCCTGAGTCGGTCATGACCACCCAGCTCGACCCGCAGCGCACCGGCGGGGCGGCGGTCCCCCCGCACAACATCGAGGCCGAGGAGTCCGTCCTCGGCGCGGTGCTCCTGTCGGCGGAGGCGGCCAACGTCGCTCTCGAGGCTCTGCACGCGGACGACTTCTACAAGCCGTCTCACCAGCTCATCTTCGAGGCGGTGACCGGGCTGTTCGATGCCAACCAGCCGATCGACGCGATCACGCTCGCGGACGCGCTGCGGCGCACCAACACCCTCGATCGGGTCGGAGGAGTCGGCGCGTTGACCCGGCTGCTCGACACCGTCCCGACGACTTCCAACGTGGAGTACTACGCGGAGATCGTCGCGGAGACGTCGGCGCGCCGCCGGCTGCTGCGGGCGGGTTCCGAGGTGGGGCGATTCGCCATGCAGACCGACCGGGACATCGCCGACGTGCTCGACAACGCCGAGCAGGCGGTGTTCTCGGTGGCGGAGCGACGCGTGGGCGACGGCCTGGTTGCCGTCGGGCCGATGCTCCAGGACACGCTGGAGCGCATCGAGGAGATGGGGACCCGGGGCGACGACGTGACCGGGCTGCCCACGGGGTTCCGCGACCTCGACCGGATGCTCGCCGGCCTGCAGCCCGCCAACCTCGTGGTGATCGCCGCCCGTCCCTCGATGGGCAAGAGCGCCCTGGCGCTCAACATCGCTGAGAACGCGGCAGAGTCGGGCCACCCGGTGGCAGTGTTCACGCTGGAGATGAGCCGGGAAGAGGTGGTGCAACGCCTCCTCGCGTCGATGGCGGGCGTCGACTCGCACCGGCTGCGCACCGGCCAGCTGTCCCCCGATCTGTGGCAGAAGCTGGTTCGGGTGACCTCGCGGCTCTACCAGATGCCGTTCTACGTGGACGACTCGTCGGACCTGACGGTTACTGCGATTCGGGCCAAGTGCCGCAGGATGGTGCGCAAGCACGGGCTCGGCCTGGTGGTCGTGGACTACCTCCAGTTGATGCAGGCGGGGACGCGCGCCGACAACCGCCAGCAGGAAATCGCCGACATCAGCCGTTCCCTCAAGAACCTGGCGCGCGAG
>CAYXHU010000103.1:0-6240 GCA_964464675.1 uncultured Acidimicrobiia bacterium | reverse complement strand
TTCCGTCCAAGGGTAAGCTGGTTACGGGGATCGACGAACGCCATCACCGCATTGTCACTGAGAACGTAGCTGTAACTGGCGGTCGCCCCTTCGTCAGCGGCGTTGTACAGCGCGTCTGTCAGAACAATGTTCATCCCACGGATGGTCTCAGGAAGCCCGCCCATCTTGCCAGTGACAAGGGCAGTGGTGTGGAACTTCAGGATCTCACGAATGGTTGCATCAGCAGCCAGGGCCTCTGCAACTTCCGTGGTAATGGCGAACACGTTGGGCCGCTTTCCAATGGCGAGCGAAATCGCCTTGATGCCGGTCGAAAGATCGGCAAGCGGGTCAGGGTTGGTGCCGTCGACCCATGCGGTCGTGGCGGTCAAAATGGTTCGATAGCCAGACTGATAGAGGCCACTGGAACCCGTCAGGAGAATCCAGGTATCGAGCTCCTCGGAGAGCACAATCTTCTCAGTCAGGAACTCAGTGGTATCCATCATAGGCTGAACCGGAGCGTCAGCATACTGCATGGCCCTATCCGTCACGATGTCCTTGATGGCCCCGTAGGAGATGGAGACCTCGTTGTTGAGCACCAGCCAGGAGGGAAGCGTGAAGGCGACCTTCTGCGCCGTCCACTCGAAGGTCCCCTGGGTGAGGGCCAGCCACTGGTTCGGCACGACCCCGAACAGGATGAGCATCTCGACGGTGGTGAGCAGGGCGGCGACCGTGGCCCGGGCCCAGGTGAGCGGCCGATCGAGGATCCAGCCGACGACGATGCCGGCGAACAGGACCTGGCTCCCCAGCACGGCGACGATCTGGCCGGAGGTGGGGATGACCCAGCAGGAGCCGCTCGTCTCGAACCAGGCGCAGCGCGGGATGTGGGGGTAGATCTCCCGGCCCACGGCGTTCGTCTCTGGCAAGCCGCTGAAGTGGGCGACCGCGATCCCGACTGCGAGCATGGCCATGCCGAGCACGACACCGGTGATGCCCAGTCGTGTTCGCAGCCTTTCGGTCACGCCCGTCTCCAGTCCGAGTGGGGCGACATTGTACGCGTCGGGACCCGACTGAGAAACTGGGTCTCGTCAAGGGCCTTCGGTCCCCTTTTGACGCTGTCGCGGCCGCCCAGCAGAATGCTGCGACCCGCCTCCCGGCTCCATGGTTCCCGGGGCTAAGGTGGCGGTTCTCAGGACCGGCAGCAGGACCGACACGGAGGGGATCGGGGAGTGATCGCGACCGACACCGACGCCGGGGCCGGCGCGCTCCACACAGCGCCGAGCGCCGGCGCGGCGCCGGACACTGCAGCCCGGCTCCACCTCACCGTCGCCGCAGTGTTCTTGGTCGTCGGTGCGGCCGCGTACCTGGCTGCGGCCGCCAAGCTCGTGTGGCCGGGGTTCCTGGCAGGAGCCGCGGAGCTGTCCTACGGGCGGCTCCTCCCGGCGTCGACGAGCGCACTGCTGTACGGCGGGCTGATGGTCGCGTTCCTCGGCGCCGCCTACCACATCGTTCCGCGCGAGTCCGCCACCCGCCTCCAGGGAGGTCCGCTCCCGCTCGTGTCGTTGCTGCTCGTGGTCGGCGGCGTCGGCGCCGGTGTGGTAGCCGTGCTGGCGGGCGGCAACGCCGGGGGCCGCTACCTCGAACTGCCGATCTGGGCGGACGCCGTCGTGCTCGCAGGGCTCGTGCTCGCCGCCGCCGCGCTCACCCGGACGGCCCGTCCCGGGAGGGATGCGGCGCTGCCGGTGTGGTACCTGGTGGGTGGCTCGTGGTGGCTGCCGCTGTCGTGGGCGATCGGCATGATTCCCGCCGGGGGAGGCGTTCCCTCCGCCGTTCAGGGATGGTTCGCGGTGACCTCGTTCACCGGGTTGTGGCTGGCCGCCGCCGGCATCGGGGTGGGCTATCACCTGGTGGCCCGGCTCGTCCCCGATGTTCGGTTCCATCCCCACCTGGGCCGCATCGGCTTCTGGTCGGTCGCTTTCGCGTGGACCTGGACGGCGGGCCGCCACCTCCAGTACAGCCCGACCCCCGAGTGGGCGGAGACCGTCCCCGTGGTGTTCGCTGCCGGGCTGATCGTGGCCGTGACCGCCGTCGTCGCCGATCTCGTGCTGGCGATCCGGGGCAGGTGGGATGCGGTGCGGGGCTCGGTTCCGCTGCGGTTCTTCTCGGCAGGCCTGATCCTGTTCCTGCTCGTTCCCTTCCACGTGATGGTCTCGAGCTTGCGCGGGCCGAGCACCGTGGTGCATCTCACCGCGTGGGAGGCGGGGTATGAGCAGCTCGTCCTGTTCGGGCCGTTCCTGTTGTGGGCGGCTGCGGCCGCCGCCCACGTCCTGCCGCGGGGCCGGGCATGGGGACGGCGCACCGGCGGTCTCACCCTCCTGCTGGCCCTGGCCGGCCTGGGGACCACCGTGATGTCCAGGTGGCTCGCAGGCCTGCAGCAGGGATACACGTGGGTGGCGGGAGCCGAGACCGGCGACTACCCGAATTTCGGGGACGGGTTCCGGAACACCGTCGCCCGGATCGAGGGCCTCCAGGTCGTCCAGTTCATCGGGTTGGCGGTGGTGGGGATCGCAGTGCTCCTGTTCGCAGCGGGAGCCCTCCGACATGCCGCGTCCCGGGGTACCGGTCCGGATCCCGGCCGGCGGGTCGAGCTCCCCAGCGCCCCGCTGCGCACCGTGCTGACGGGCGCCGTGCTCCTGTTCCTGGTGAGCGCGCTGGCGGTGGCCGCGATGCGAATCCGACGAGCCGCCGTCTCGCCTGGCGGTGGCGACCCGTTCGTACCCGGAGGCGAGCCTCGAGGAGCGCGGCGCCGAGCTGTACGTCGCCGAGGGGTGTTGGTACTGCCACACCCAGCAGGTACGGCCGATCGTAACGGACGTGGGCCTCGGGCCGGTGAGCGTGCCGGGAGATTACGCCTACGACCACGTGGACGTGCTCGGGATCGAGCGCGTCGGCCCGGATCTGGCACACGCGGGGACCAGGAGCCCGACCGAGGATGCATCGTGGAACGCAGCCCATCTGCGGGACCCGCGTGCGAGGAGGCCGTGGAGCACGATGCCGAGCTACGACCACCTCGCCGAGGACGACCTCGCCGCGCTCGCCGCCTACGTTGCCGGCCTGGACTAGGACGGAGACGACATGGAGGAACTGCTCGCCGCTGCCGCCAAGGCGCTGAACATGCCCGAGGGCATGGTCGATCGGTCTGCCCGGGCTCGGGCCAAGGCCCAGGGTGTCCCGGTCGAAGACGTGCTGCGCGACTGGGCGGGCGGCGGAGCGGTCGATTCGGCCGCAGCGTCGGCGCCGGCCGAATCGCCGGCGCTGGCAGAGCCGGAGCCTGCCGCCGAGGAGCCGGAGCCCGAACCCGAGCCGGAGCCCGAGCCCGCGCCCGCGCCCGAACCGGCGCCCAAGCCGGAGCCGGAGCCCGAACCGGACCTGGTGGCGGCCGGGCTGCTGCCCCGGTGGCTCGTGGCGCTCTTCGTGCTCGTCCCGCTCTTCGCGGTCGGCTACGCGCTGTTCCTCCCGAACGGCCCGGCCTGTGGCGATGCCGGGAGGCTCGCCGTGGACCCGGTCACCGGGATCGCCGTGAACTGCGACGGCTCGGAGTACGGGGTCGAGGTCGTGGACTACTTCGCGATCGGCGAAGCCACGTATGCCACCTGCTCGGCCTGCCACGGGGCCGGCGGGGGCGGGGGAGGCAACTTCCCGGCGTTCACGGGCGGGGCCCTGCTGGCCACGTTCCCGACCGGGCAGTGCGCCGACCAGGTGGAGTGGGTAAGGCTGGGAACCGCCGGGTGGCCTGAGGAGACCTACGGGGCCACCAACACGCCGGTCGGCGCGAGCGGCGCGGTGATGCCGGGGTTCGGCAACCTCTCCGAAAAGGAACTGCGCTCCGTCGTGCTCTACGAGCGGGTCGCCTTCGGGGGCGAGGACCTGGCCACGGCGCTCTCCGACTGCGGGCTCGACGCCGAGGGGGACGGCGAGATGAGCGCCCCCGCGGAGGGCTGAGCGGGTGGCAGCGTCTCCCGTCGACCTGTTCAGCGACACGCACACCTTGCCCACGCCCGGCATGCGCCGGGCCATCTTCGACGCCGAGGTGGGCGACGAACAGCTCGGCGAGGATCCGACCACGCGGGCCCTCGAGGAACGGGTGGCAGCCCTGTGCGGTACGGAGGCCGCCCTCCTGCTGCCGACCGGATCCATGTGCAACAAAGTGGGGGTGGCCGCGCTCACCCGTCCCGGTGACGCCGTCGTGGTCGACTCCCGCGCCCACGTGCTGCGCTTCGAAGGCGGGGGCCCCGCCGTGCTCAGCGGTGTCGTGTTCGAGCCGATCGCCTCCGAGCGGGGGCACTTCGACGGCGGCCGGCTGCGCGCCGCGCTGAACCCCGGGTCCGTCTACCAGCCCCGCACCTCCCTCGTGTGCCTCGAGCAGACCCACAATTTCGCCGGCGGCACGGTGTGGCCCATCGAGCGGTACCGGGAGGTGTGCTCGACGGCCCACGAGCACGGTGCGTCCGTGCTCACCGACGGCGCCCGGCTCCTCAACGCCGTCGCCGCCTCCGGCGTACCGGCGCGGGACTGGGCCGACCCGGTCGACGCGGTGTGGATCGATTTCTCCAAGGGCCTCGGCGCTCCGGGCGGGGCCGTGCTGGCCGGGGCCGCCGCGTTCGTCGCCGACGCCAATCGCTTCAAGTACCTCTTCGGCGGGGCGATGCGCCAGTCGGGGATGCTGGCCGCAGCGTGCCTCTACGCCCTGGACCACCACGTCGAGCGCCTCCCCGACGACCACGCCCGGGCGGCCCGGCTGGCATCGGGGCTGGGCGATCTCGGCCTGTTGGTCGAGCCCCCGGAGACCAACATGGTGTTCTTCGACCCTGCGCCCCTGGACGCTCCCGGCTTCGTCCTGGCGCTCGAGGAGCGCGGGGTTCGCATGAGCCTCGCGGCAGGCCGCATCCGGGCGGTGACCCACTTGGGAGTAGACGACTCCGGCATCGACCGGGCACTCGCAGCCGCCGCAGAGGTGGTCGCCGCCGGGGACTCGTCGTAGGCGCCGCCCGCCCCTAGCCTCTGCGGCCATGAACTCCCCCGACGTCCTCGTCGTCGGCGGCGGTCCCGGCGGCTCGGCGGCCGCCCACTGGCTCGCCAAGGCCGGACGCGACGTGCTGCTCGTCGAGAAGAAGGAGTACCCCCGGGCCAAGACGTGCGGCGACGGCCTCACTCCCCGATCGATCCATCAACTCGAGGAGATGGGCTTCGACTTCGGGGTCCCGGAGTTCCACAGGTGCCGGGGGCTGCGCGCCTTCAGCGGGGACCTCATGCTGGAGCTCGACTGGCCCGAGCATTCCGTCTACCCCGCCTGGGGAGGCGTGATCCGCAGAGCCGACCTCGACGCCCAGGTGGCGACGCTCGCCGAGAAGCAGGGGGTGTCGATCCTGCAGCACACCGAGGCCGCCCCGGTGCTCGGCGGCGGGAGGATCTCTGCGGTGGAGCTCCGCAGCAACGGCGATACGGAACTGGTGTCTCCCGGGGTCGTGGTCGTCGCCGACGGGTCGCTGTCGCGGTTCGGCCGGGCGCTCGGCGCCACCCGCGACAAGCGGCGGCCGTACGGCCTGGCGGCGCGCGGCTACTTCTCCAGCCCGCGCAGCGACGACGGGTTCATGGAGAGCCACCTGGATCTGCACGACAGGAACGGCAAGTCGATCCCCGGGTACGGCTGGATCTTCCCGCTCGGCGACGGCACCGTCAACGTCGGAGTCGGGGTCCTCTCGACCTTCCGCCATTGGAAGGACGTCAACACCTCGATGCTCATGGATGCCCTCGTGGCCGCCGCCCCCGACCACTGGGAGATCACCCCCGAGGCGGCCGTGAGCGAGCCGAAGGGCGGCAAGCTGCCCATGGCCCTCTCGGTGGGCCCGCGAGTGGGGCCCAACTGGGTGATCGTCGGCGACGCCACCGGCGCGATCAACCCCTTCAACGGCGAAGGCATCGCCTACGCCTACGAGACCGGGCGTATCGCCGCCCGGCACGTGGAGCGGGCGCTGGGCGCCGGCGACCCGACGCTGCTGCAGGGGTACGCGGCCGAGCTCGACGACGTGTACGGGCTCTACTACCGCGTCGCCCGGGCCTTCGTCCTCGCCATCGGCCGTCCCGGCGTCATGCGGACGCTGACGCGGGTGGGGCTGCGATCCCGGCCGCTGATGGAATGGGTGCTGCGGGTGATGGCCAATCTGCTCGACCCCTCGGAGCGGCGGGTCGGAGAGGTCGCCTACC
>CAYXHU010000102.1:0-6254 GCA_964464675.1 uncultured Acidimicrobiia bacterium | reverse complement strand
GCTGCGCGGATTGTTCGAGGAATACTTCAGCTCCTGCGTGCGGACGAACAGGAAACCGTCCCGCGTGACGCCGGCGAGGTCCCTGGTGCGGGTGTGCGCGACCGTCACCGTGGCGTTGCGCTCCCGATCGCCGAGCATGAGCGCCAGCGGTCTCCCCACCAGGAACGACCGGCCCACGATGACCGCCTCGACGCCGGAGGTCTCCACGTGGTAGTGGTCGAGGATCCGGAGGATTCCCGAGGGCGTCGCCGGCCGCGGCCCGGGCTCGCCGAGCACGAGTCTGCCGAGGTTGGCGGGATGGAGTCCGTCGGCGTCCTTGTCCGGGTCGATCGCGTCGAGCACGCGGCGGGCGTCCAGGTGGCCCGGCAGGGGCAGCTGCACGATGAAGCCGTCGATCGACGGGTCCCCGTTGAGTTCGGCGACCGCTCGCTCGACGTCCAGTTGGGAGGCGTACGCCGGGAGTACCAGATCCACCGACTCCATGCCGGCCCCGCGCGCCGCCCGGTGCTTGCCGCGCACGTAGACCTGGGACGCCGGGTCGTCGCCTACCAGCACGGTGGCCAGGCCGACGGCGCGGCCCCGGGCGCCGAGAGCCGCGACCCGGGAGGCCACCTCGCCGCGCACTGCGGCGGCGACCTCCGATCCTGAGAGCACTCGGGCGGTCAATGCCTGAACCTCCGCACACCGGTGAACACCAGCGTGATGCCCCGTTCGGCGGCGGCTTGGATCACCTCCGGGTCGCGGCGTGATCCCCCGGGCTGGACCACGGCCCGGACGCCGGCGTCGGCGAGCGCATCGAGGCCGTCTCGGAACGGGAAGAAGCCGTCGCTGGCGGCCACGGCTTCCGAGGCCCGCTCTCCGGACCGAGCGACGGCACGTTCCGCGGCGGCGACCCGCGCCTGGTCGCCGCAGCCGACGCCCACGACGGCGCGGTCGCGAGCCAGCACCACTGCGTTCGAGGCGCTGTGTGCCGCCACCGACCAGGCGATGCGCAGGTCGGCGCGGGTGCGATCGTCGAGTTCCGCTCCCGACACCACCCGCCAGGTGCTCGGGTCGTCGGGCGGCGGCCACTGCTGGATGATCACTCCGCCCTCCACGGCCAGCATCGCCATCCCCGACGGTGACACGCCCGGGGTCTCGACGACGCGGGTGCGCGGGCGGGCCGCCAGAGCCGACGCCGCATCGGGGGCTACCGCCGGAGCGACCACGACTTCGACGAACCGCTCTGCGATCAATCTTGCGGTCGCCGCGTCCAGCGGAGCGTTGAGCCCGACCACACCCCCGTAGGCGGCCCGGGGGTCGCCGTCCCAGGCGGCTGCGAACGCCTCTGCCAACGTGTCGGCCTCGGCTGCGCCACACGGGTTGGTGTGTTTCACGACGACGGCACCGGGAGAACGCAGGGCTCCGGCTGCAGACAGGGCCGCCTCGGCGTCCTGCAGGTTCGTGGCCGACAGGCCGTCGCGGCTGCCGATCGTCGCCCGGGTCCACCAGCCTCCTTCCGGAGCCGCGTACGCGGCGGCGCGTTGGTCGGGGTTCTCCCCGTACCGAAGGCTCAGGGACCGTTCCAGGGGCACGACGAGCCGTTCCGGGAAATCCTCGGCCTCGAGGTGGTGGAGGATGGCCGCGTCGAGCCGGGCGGTGGTGAAGAACGCACGGGCCGCGAGGGTGCGCCGCAGCTCGGGTCCGATGCCGCCGGTGATGGCTGCGTCGGCGACCTCGTCGTACTGGTCGGGGTCGACCACGACTGCCACGCGCCCGTGGTTCTTCGCCGCGGCCCTGATCAGTGCCGGCCCGCCGATGTCGACATGGTCGATCACCTCGTCCCACGGCGCCGCCGGGCCGGGCGGGACGCCGTACGGGACCACCACGACGAGTTGGAACGGCTCGATGCCGAAACGCTGCAAGTCGGCGGCGTGCTCCGGGTCTTCCGGGTCGGCGAGTATCCCTCCGTGCACCTTCGGGTGAAGCGTCTTGACCCTGCCGCCGAGGAACTCGGGCGCACCGATGGCGTCGGCGATGCGTGTGCAGGGCACACCGGCGAGTTCCAGTGCCGCCGCCGTGCCGTCCGAGGCGACCAGGGCCATGCCCGCGTTGGCGAGGCGGCGAGCGAACGGCACGAGCCCGGTCTTGTCGGCAACCGAGAGCAAGGCGCGCCGGACCGGGATCCGGTCGCCGGGAGGTCTACCCATCGCCGGTCAGCCTAGGCAGACGCCGGCCGGGAGACGAGATCGAGCCACCGGGCCCGTGCGGGCCGGTCACCGGGAACGAAGCACGTCGCGGATCATCGAGATCACCGTGCCGACCGCCCCCAGGTTGTACCCCTCGGGGATCACGATGTCGGGATACCGCTTGGACGGCTCGACGAACTGCAGGTGCATCGGCCGCACCGTGTGCAGGTACTGGTCGCGCACCGAGTCGAACGAGCGGCCCCGCTCGTTGATGTCCCGCTCCAGGCGCCGGACGATGCGCAGATCCGAGTCGGTGTCGATGTAGATCTTCAGATCCATGAGCTCCCGGAGCGACGGCTCGTAGAGCACGAGGATCCCCTCGACGAGGATCACCGGCTTCGGCTCGACCAGCACCGTCTCGGCGGATCGGGTGTGCACGGTGAAGTCGTAGACGGGGCGATGGACCGACGTGCCGGCGACCAGCAGGCGCAGATGCTCCACGAGCAAGTCCGTCTCCAGCGAGTCCGGGTGGTCGTAGTTGACCTTGGCGCGCTCCTCGAGCGGCAGGTGCGACTGCTCCCGGTAATAGGCGTCGTGCTGGATCAGCACCACCGCGTCCCGGCCGATCGACTCGACCACCGACCTGGCCACCGTGGTCTTCCCCGAGCCGGAGCCACCGGCGATGCCGATCACCAGCGGACCGGCCGTCGGCCAGCGGGGAAGGGTTGCGGTCATCACCACCGACGTTAGCCAGCCGGGCCGCCCTAGAGGCGTCCGGCGGCAGCCTGCCACAGCAGCAGGGCGCCCCCGACGACGAGCAGCGCTCCGCCCGTCCACACCAGGCGGCGGCGAGCCGTCTCGCCCAGCCGCCGCCCGGCGCGAGCCACGAGGAAAGCGATCACCACCTTGCTCCCCACCAGCAGCGCGTAGAAGCCGGCCACGAAGGCGATGCCGACGGCGGGACCGCGCCGCCACGCGGCCACGAGAAGGGGTCCGCCCGCGGTCAGCCAGAACACCCACGGGTGGGGGCTGAGCACGTTCACGGCCACACCCCGCCACAAGTCCTGCGGCACCGGCCGCGGCACGCCCGGCACGGGCTGCCGGCCGGTTCCGTGGATGGTGACGGCACCGAGGCCGATCACCACGATGCCGCCCGCCGCCGCCAGCCCTCGCAGCACGGCACCCGGGACCGAGGAGACGAGGGCGAGCGACGCGGCCACGATCGGGGCGTCCGTGAGGAGCGGCGCCATCGCCACCCGGAAGCCGGCGCCGAAGCCGCGTTCCAGGCTCGACGTGAGCACCAGCGTGAGGAGCGGGCCGGGGCTCACCCCCGCTCCCAGGCCGAGGCTGACGCCCGTCAGGAGCTCGGTCACAGAACCCTGGCTACGGCCTCGCCGATCTCCGTCGGGTAGGTGACCACCGTGACGCCCACCGCCTCGAGTGCCTCCTGCTTGGCGGCCGCGGTCCCGCTCGAGCCGCTGATGATCGCCCCGGCGTGCCCCATCTTCTTCCCGGCGGGGGCGGTGAAGCCGGCGATGTAGGCCACCACGGGCTTGGTGACGTGCTCGGCGACGAACGCGGCGGCCTGTTCCTCGGCCTCGCCGCCGATCTCACCGATGAGGACGATCGCCTCGGTCTCGTCGTCGGCCTGGAAGCGCTCCAGGCAGTCCACGAACGACGTGCCCGGCACGGGGTCGCCTCCGATGCCGACACACGTGGACTGCCCGACCCCGCGACTGGTCAACTCGTGGATCGCCTGATAGGTGAGCGTCCCGGAACGGGAGACGACGCCGACCGGTCCCGGCATCGTGATCTCGTGGGGCATGATCCCCACGTTGGCCTTGCCGGGCGAGATCACCCCGGGACAGTTGGGCCCGATGAGGCCAACCGTCGACGTCTGCCGCAGGTAGTTGAACACCCGGGCTTCGTCCTGGGCGGGGATCCCCTCGGTGATGCAGACGATCAGCTCCATTCCCTCGGCGGCGCCGGCCTCGAGGATCGCATCGGAGGCGAAGGCGGGCGGAACGAACGTCATCGCCGTGTTGGCCCCGGTGGCCGACACGGCCTCGGAGACCGTGTCGAAGACCGGGACGCCATTCACCTCCGAACCGCCCTTGCCGGGGGTCACCCCGGCCACCAGGTTGGTGCCGTAGTCGCGGTTGCGGAACCCGTGGAACATGCCCTCGCGCCCGGTGAGGCCCTGGACCAGGAGCCTGGTGTGCTCGTCCACGTAGATGGCCATCCCTAACCTCCTGCCGCGAGATCGACGGCGGTGCGGGCCGCCTCGAGCATCGTCGCTGCCGGCACCACCCTTCCGGACGCTCGCTCGGTGAGGAGCGCCCGCCCTTCCTCTGCGTTGGTGCCGTCGAGGCGCACGACGATCGGCCACGGCAGCTCGAGGCTCTCCAGCGCCTCGACGATCCCGGCGGCCACGAGGTCGCATCGGGTGATCCCCCCGAAGATGTTGATGAGCACGGCGGCCACCGTGTCGTCACGGGTGAGCACGTCGAGGGCATCGGTGATGGTCTCCGAGCCGGCCCCGCCCCCCACGTCGAGGAAGTTCGCCGCGGCGCCGCCGACCAGGCTGACGACGTCGAGGGTCGACATCACCAGGCCCGCCCCGTTCCCGATGATCCCCACCGAGCCGTCGAGCTTGATGAAGTTGAGGCCCCGCTCCCGGGCCAGCTGCTCGATCGGGTCCTCGGTGAACGCTTCCCGGAATGCCGGGAAGTCGGGGTGCCGGAAGAAGGCGCTCGTGTCGAGGGACACCTTGCTGTCGAGAGCGACGATCTCGCCGTCCTCGGTGAGGATCAGCGGGTTGACCTCGACGAGGTCGCAGTCCAGGTCGACGAATGCCCGGTAGAGGGACCGGAGCGCCGCCGCGGCCCTCCGGGCCGCAGGACGATCGAGATCGGCTCGGTACACGAGCTCGGCGGCCTGCCAGCCGGTCAACCCGATGACCGGGTCCACGTGCAGCTTCACGACCGCCTCCGGCGACTCGGCGGCCACCGCTTCGATGTCCATGCCGCCCTTGGCGCTCACCATCGCCAGGTGCCGCTTGGCCCCGCGGTCCAGGGTGAACGAGACGTAGTACTCGGCTGCGATCGCCGACGCCCGCTCCACCCACACCAGGTGCACCGTGTGTCCCTTGATCTCCATGCCGAGGATCTCGGCCGCCCTGCGGCGCGCCTCGGTGGGGGTGTCGGCGAGCTTGATGCCGCCTGCCTTGCCCCGGCCGCCCACCTGCACCTGGGCCTTCACGACGACGGGCCCGCCCAGCTCCTCTGCTGCCTTCTCGGCCTCGTCCGGGGTCCGGGCCACCCGGCCTTCCGGGACCGGGACGCCGACGCGGGCGAACAGCTGCTTCCCCTGGAATTCGAAGAGATCCACCGCAGTCCTTCCGTCAGCTCTCCGGGATGTGCTCGTTCACCCAGTCGACGATCTCCGACAGCGGTGTCCCCGGGGTGAAGATGGCGGCCAGACCCCTGTCCTGGAGGATCGGGATGTCCTCCTGCGGGATGATCCCGCCCCCGAACACCACGACGTCGTCGGCGCCCCGTTCCCGGAGCAGGTCCACCACCCGGGGGAACAGGGTGAGATGGGCGCCCGACAGCACCGACAGCCCTATCCCGGCGACGTCCTCCTGGAGCGCCGCTTCGACGATCTGCTCCGGTGTCTGGTGGAGGCCGGAGTAGATGATTTCGCACCCGGCGTCGCGCAGCGCGCGAGCGATCACCTTGGCCCCGCGGTCGTGGCCGTCGAGGCCGGGCTTGGCGATCAGGATCCGGCGCGGCATGCGGCGTTGAGGTTAGCCCCGCCCCGAGGCGGGCGATGCGGCCGCGCCCCCTTACACCCGCGACAACGGCGCCCAGGCGAGCAGCAGCCGCTTGTCGCCGCGATCGTCGAAGCGGACCACGGCTTCGGCGCGGTCCCCCTCCCCGGCGAGGGCCACCACCGTGCCGAGGCCCCAGTGCTCATGGTGCACCCGGTCGCCCTCGCCGATCCCGGCGCCGAGCAGCGTGGGACGCGGCCCGGAGGCACGCTCGTCGCCGGTACGCCGGCGCGCCGCAGCGTCGTTCAGCAACG
>CAYXHU010000101.1:0-6271 GCA_964464675.1 uncultured Acidimicrobiia bacterium | reverse complement strand
CGTGAATTGTATAGGTCATCGGTGCTCCTGTTCGCGCTCTTTTTTCTCGCTGGTTTCCTGACCGGGGCTGAATTTCCGATCGGCAGCAGGATTTACATGTCGTACGCCTCCAATCTCGGCCGCACCGCGGCGCTCTACGACCTCGTGCTCAGGAGGTTCGCCGAGCTGACCGCCGGCTGATCGGCTCGCCACGGTGGGCTGGTAGCGTCCCGCCGCCGGGTCTGCGAGTCGCCGGTGCGAGTGCCTGTGGTGACGAGGGTGGGGCGCCGGCGTGGGAACCGTTGGCAGCAGCCGCGAAAGGGAGGGAACGGTGACACCGGGCAACGTCGTTTGTGACCTCGACGGTGTCGTCTACGTCGGGGATCGGCCCATCCCGGGCGCAGGCGACGCGCTCCGGGCGATCGCGGCGTCCGGCTACCGGCTGGTGCTCGCCACCAACAACTCGACGCGCACCCCAGAGGCAGTGGCGGATCGCCTCGAGTCCCTCACCGGATACCGGACGGACGCGGCGTCGGTGGTCACCTCCAGCATCGCGGCGGCCTCGATGCTCTCACCGGCGGACTCCCCGGCGTTCGTGGTCGGTGAGGCCGGCGTCGTCGCAGCGCTCGGCGACGCCGGGGTGGAGGTCACCGACGACCCGCTGGCGGCCCGGTCCGTGGTGGTCGGCCTGGCCCGTCACGTCGACTACCCGGCCATCCGCGACGCAGCCACCGCGGTGCGCCGGGGAGCACGCTTCGTGGCCACGAACACAGATGCGACCTTCCCGACGCCGGATGGGCTGGTACCGGGAGCCGGGTCGATCGTCGCCGCGATTGCCACGGCGGCGGGCGCCGACCCCGAGGTGGCCGGCAAGCCGCACGCCGCCATCCGGCAGGCCATCACCGAGCGTCTCGGCGCAGGGACGACCTGGGCGGTCGGCGACCGCGCCGAGACCGACCTGGCGCTCGCTGCGGAGGCAGGGTGGCGGCGTGTGCTGGTGCTGAGCGGGGTCACCGCATCTGCCGACGCAGTGCCCCGCGAGCTGGCTCCCGACCTCGTGCTGGCGACCCTGGCCGAGCTGCCGGCTGCACTCGCCGCCGAGTCGGGTCAGTAGGGACGCCGGTAGGCGCCGGCCTCGGCGGCCGGCTGCACCGTGTTGGCGAGGAGTCGGCGCCGGAAGGGCAACGCGAGCACCGCGCCGAAGAGGAAGCCGAAGACGTGGGCCTCCCAGGCAACGCCGGAGCTCTCCGAGGCCAGTGCGAACTGGCTGACGAACCAGATCCCCAGGAACAGCACCGCAGGCACCGCGACCAGGTAGAAGATGAATAGCGTCAGGACACGGTGAGTTGGGAACAGCACCAGGTATGCGCCCATGACCCCGGCGATCGCCCCGCTCGCCCCGACGAGCGGAACCGTGAGATCGGGATTGAGCGCGACGAACCCCGCAGTCGCCGCCACGCCCGCGGCGAGGTAGAAGGCCAGGTAGCCGAGGGCGCCGAACGCCTCCTCGACGTTGTTGCCGAAGATCCACAGGCTCCACATGTTGAAGAGCAGGTGGGCGATCCCCCCGTGGAGGAACATCGACACCCCGGCGGCGAGCCAGACGTTCTTTTGCGGGAACACCTGACGGTCGAGCGGGGCCTCACTGCACCGCCCGGTGTTGATCTCGGTCACGTCGAGCGGATCTCCGGTCGTCAGCTCACAGGCGATGGCCGCCTGTTCGTAGAGGAAACGGTCCGCCTCCGGCGACTGCTGCGGCTGCCAGAACAGGAACACGGCCACGTTCGCTGCGATGATCGCCCACGTGACGATGGGCCGGATCCTGGTCGGATTGACGTCGCGTATCGGGAGCAAAGGCCCCTCCTGTCGCCGTCCCCGGCGATAATGCCGTGCATGGATACTACGCAGATCGACGAGCTGCTCCGGTCGATCGAACAGGTCGATCCGGCCGAGGCTCCCGATATCGCCGACGCCCTCGCCGAGGCTCTCGAGGCGATGCTCGACGCCGGGGAGGGGAGCGCGCCCTGAGCCGACGCCGCCTCGACGCCGAACTCGTTCGCAGGGGCCTGGTGACCAGCCGAACCGCGGCGCAGCGGGCCATCGAAGCGGCTCGGGTCGTGGTCGATGGGATCCCGGTACCGAAGCCGGCCACAATGGTCGACGGCCACACCCGGATGGAAGTGGTCTCCGGCTTGCAGGAGTGGGCGAGCCGGGGTGCGCTCAAGCTGCTCGGCGCGCTGGACACGTTCGACGTGACGATCGAGGGCCGGAAGACGCTCGATGTGGGCGCCTCCACCGGGGGCTTCACCGACGTGTTGCTGCGCCGCGGTGCGTCTTCCGTCACCGCCGTCGACGTCGGCTACGGACAGCTGGTCTGGCGTCTTCGAACCGACCCTCGGGTCCGGGTGCTCGACCGGGTCAACTTCCGCACCGTGGACCCGATGGAGCTGGACGGCCCGTTCGGGGTGATCGTGGTGGACGTCTCGTTCATCTCGGTCGGGCTGCTGGCCGAGCCGCTGGCGGCGGCCGGCGAACCCGAAAGCGACTACCTGGTGCTCGTGAAGCCCCAGTTCGAGGCCGGGCGGGACCGGGTGGGCAAGGGAGGCATCGTGCGGGATCCCGCCGTTCGGGCGGATACCATCCGGTCGGTCGCCGACGCGCTCGCAGGCGCAGGTATCGGCGCTGTCGGAGTGGCACGCTCCGCGATCGAAGGGAGCAAGGGGAACGTCGAGTTCTTCCTGCACCTTCGGCCCGGCACCGGGCGGATCGACGACCGGACGATCACAGAGGTGGTGACAGCATGAAGCTCGGTCTCGTCGTACATCCCGATCGGGAGAATGCCGCCGAGCTTGCCGCGGTGGTCGTGGCAGCGGCGAAGTCGCACGGCCTCGAGGTGGAGGCACGACCTGAGGACGCCGACCGGGTTCCGGGAGCGGCGCGATGCCGGGACGGGTTCACGGCATGCGACGCGGTCATCGCAGTGGGGGGAGACGGGACGATGCTGGAGGCGGTCCGCATCGCGCTCGGCGCCGACCTCCCGATCCTGGGCGTGAACGCCGGGCACGTGGGGTTCCTCGCCGAGGTCGATCCCAACCTCATCGACGATGCGATCGGCGCCCTGGTGGCCGGCGACTACCGCGAATCCCATCGGATGACGCTCACCGCCCACCTCCCCGACGGGTCCGTCGTCACCGGCCTCAACGACGTGGTCGCGGAGAAGACGGTGAGCCAACACACCGTTCGTGTGACCGTCTCGGTCGGAGAGGAGCGGCTCGTCGGATACCGCGCCGACGCGGTGATCGTCGCCACGCCGACCGGCTCGACCGCGTACAACTTCTCTGCCGGCGGCCCTCTGGTGGATCCCGAGCTCGAGGCTCTCGTCGTCACCGCAGTCGCCCCCCACAACCTGTTCGGCCGCCCGATCGTGTTTCGTCCGTCGGCGCGCCTCGAGCTGACCGTCGAGGGGGAACGCGACGCCAGGCTCAACGTGGACGGGCGGCAGGTCGCCGACCTGGCGCCCGGCGACGCCGTCTTCGTGGTAAAGGGCGCCTCTGCGGCCCGTTTCATCCGGCTCACGCCCCGCCACTTCGCGGCCGCGGTGCGAGAGAAGTTCCATCTCCACGATGCTTGACGAACTCCTCGTCGAGAACCTCGGGCTCATCGAACACGCCCACCTCGAGCCCGGCGCCGGCCTGGTGGCGGTCACGGGGGAGACCGGAGCGGGCAAGACGCTCCTCTTGGGTGCCCTCCGGCTGCTCCGGGGAGATCAGGCCCGTCGCGACCGCATCGGCCCGGCGGGGGACGAGGCACGGGTGGAGGGTCGGTTCGTGCTCGACGACGACGAAGTCGTGGTGACCCGGCGGGTCGGCGGATCGCGTTCACGCGCCTACCTCGACGGTTCAATGGTCCCGGCCGGCGTCCTCGAGGAGCGCTTCGCGGGGCTGGTCGAGATCGTCGCCCAGCATGAGCACGTGGCGCTCGGAAGGGACGCGGCCATCCGGCGGCTGGTGGACGCCAACCTCGACGCCTCCGGGCAGAGCGTCCTGGAGGGGTATCGCCGGGCCTGGGAGCGCTTGTCCCGGCTGCTGTCCGAACGGGACGCGTTGGGCGGAGACCGGCGTGCGCTGGAGCGGGAGCGGGACCTCTCCGCACACCAGGCGAAGGAGATCGAGTCCGCCTCTCTGCAGCCGGCCGAGGACGCCGAGGTGGCGGCGCTGCTGGCGCGTCTGCGGCACGCCACGGAGATCGCCGAAGCCCTCGCCGCGGCGCACCGGGCTCTCGGCGACGAGGGCGGCGCCGGTGACGAGATCGACGATGCCGCCCGTCGGGTGAGCCGGGCGGCGGAACACGATCCGCAGCTGGCGCCCCTCGCCCAGAGGGTCTCGGCATTGGCCAGCGAGGTCGCAGAACTCATCGTGGACATGCGCCGGGCCGGCGACGACGTGGAGCACGATCCGGCCGCCCTCGCGTCGGCCGAGGAGCGCCTGGCCGTGATCGGCGCGCTCCGCCGCAAGTACGGCGACACCGTCGAGGAGGTGGTCGCCTTCGGGCGTGCCGCAGCCGTTCGGGCCGCCGAACTGGAGCGCCTGCTCGAGCGGGCCGACGCCATCGCCGCGGAGATCGAGGCGGCTCGCACCGCCGCCGAACAGGCAGCAGAGGCGCTGCGCGAGGCACGCGCTCGCGCCGCGGACGAACTGGCCCGGGCTGCGTTGGGCCACCTCCGAGACCTCGGGTTCGCAGCGCCCGTGCTTCGCTTCGCCGTGGAGCCGGCGGCGCTGGGCCCGTCGGGCGCCGATCGGGTGCGGCTGCTCTTCGCGTCCGACGAATCGCTCGATCCGGGCCCCGTGGCGCGTGTCGCGTCCGGAGGCGAGCTGAGCCGGCTCGTGCTGGCGGTGCGGCTCGCCGGGGGCGTCACCGATGCGCCGGTGGTGGCGTTCGACGAGATCGACGCCGGCGTGGGCGGCGCGACGGCCCTGGCACTGGGGGAGAAGCTGGCCGACCTGGCAGTGGGACGCCAGGTGCTGGTGGTCACGCATCTCCCGCAGGTGGCCGCGTTCGCCGACTCGCATCTGGTGGTGGACCGGAGCGGGAACACCGCGGTGGTGCGCAGGGTCGCCGGGGCGGATCGTGTCGCCGAGCTCTCGAGGATGCTCGGAGGCCTGGCGGAGAGCGAACGGGGCCGGGAGCACGCCGAGGAGCTCGTCGCCCGGGCCTCGGCACGGCGCAGCGCGTGAGCCTTGGGGCGGCAGACCCCCCTGCTACGATGCCGAACGGGAGTTACAGCAGTGTGACCAAGTACGTTTTCGTCACCGGCGGCGTCACGTCGAGCCTCGGCAAGGGGATCACGGCGGCGTCGTTGGGACGGCTCCTCACCTCGCGGCGACTCTCCGTCGTCAACCAGAAGCTCGACCCGTACATCAACGTCGATCCCGGGACGATGAACCCGTTCCAGCACGGCGAGGTGTTCGTGACCGACGACGGGGGAGAGACCGACCTCGACCTGGGCCACTACGAACGGTTCACCGGGCGCAACCTGCGGCGCGACTCGAACGTGACGACGGGCTCCGTCTACCAGGCGGTGATCTCCAAGGAACGACGCGGCGACTACCTGGGCGACACCGTGCAGGTGATCCCGCACATCACGAACGAGATCAAGGCCCGCATCCGCAGGCTCGGTGAACGAACCGAGGCGGACGTCGTCATCACCGAGATCGGCGGCACGGTGGGCGACATCGAGATCCTGCCCTTCCTCGAGGCAGTCCGGCAGTTCCGCAACGACGTCGGAGCCCGCAACACCTTCTACGTGCACGTCACCCTCGCCCCGTACATCGCACCGAGCGAGGAGATGAAGACCAAGCCCACCCAGCACAGCGTCGCCGAGTTGCGCTCTCGCGGCATCGCCCCGGACGCGATCGTGGTTCGGTCCGACCGCCCGCTCGAGGACGCGGCGCGGCGCAAGATCAGCTTGTTCTGCGACGTGCCGGTCGAGGCGGTCATCAATGCCACCGATGCCCCGTCGATCTACGCCGTGCCGCTGGTCCTCCACGAAGGCGGCCTCGACGACGTGGTGTGCCGCAAGCTCGAGCTCGAGGCCGGGCCTCCCGATCTCCAGGCGTGGCGGGCGATGGTGGAGCGCCAGGCTGCGGCGTCGGAGCCCGTGGCCATCGGCATCGTCGGCAAGTACGTCGACCTCCCCGACGCATACCTGTCGGTGGTGGAGGCCCTGGGGCACGGTGCCCTCGCGGCAGGAGTGAGGCTCGACGTGCGCTGGATCCCCAGCGACGACGTCGGC
>CAYXHU010000100.1:0-6301 GCA_964464675.1 uncultured Acidimicrobiia bacterium | reverse complement strand
CCACGACATGGCGCCGATCGCCACCGAGATCTACCAGCTGGCGGCCCGCGAGCTCGACGAGGTGAAGGACTTCGCCACCCCCGAGGACCTGCTTCGGCTCGCCAAGCACCTCGCCCGCAACCTGCGCAACCTCGAGGCGCTGCTCGGCCAGCTCGAATCGCTCTCCGAGCTGGCCCGCGACCTCGCCCCGCTCTCCAACGAGGTGATGCTCGGGGTGATGGAGGGCCTCGACCGCTTCGAGCGGCGCGGCTACATCGGGTTCGCCAGGGGAGGGCTCGACGTGCTCGACCGGGTGGTGACCTCCTTCTCCGAGGAAGACATCCGCCAGTTGGGCGACAACATCGTGCTGATCCTCAACACGGTGAAGGAGATGACCCAGCCGGAGGTCATGCAGTTGTTGCAGCGCACCGCCCACTCGGTGCGCGCAGCCGAGGCCGAGGAGATCGGCCTGTTCCGGTTCATGTGGCGGATGCGCGACCCGCAGGTGCGCCGGGGGCTCAGCAAGGTGCTCGTGGCCCTGCGCTCCATGTCGGGCGATGCTCCGCACCACGAGGGTTGACCATACCGACGAGGACACCGAGGAGGTCCCAATGGCAACGGCAACGATCGCGGGCCACGAGGTCCACATCGA
The DNA here is from genome assembly GCA_964464675.1 of uncultured Acidimicrobiia bacterium. Taxonomy (GTDB): domain Bacteria; phylum Actinomycetota; class Acidimicrobiia; order Spongiisociales; family UBA11373; genus CAYXHU01. Next base: position 5,670 of record CAYXHU010000100.1, on the reverse strand, counting down.
CGACGAGGGGTTCATGACCGAACCGGCAGAGTGGAACGAGGAGATCGCCGCGTTCCTCGCCGCCCAGATCGGCATCGGCGAGCTCACCGACGAGCACTGGAAGGTCATCACGTTCTTGCGCGACGACTTCGCCGCCCAGGGCGAGACCGCCACGCTGCGTCGGGTCACCACGCTCGAGGGCACGCCTACGAAGCAGCTGTACGCGCTCTTCCCGAAGAAGCCGGCTCGCAAGATGGCGTACGTCGCCGGGCTCCCGAAGCCCAAGGGCTGCATCTAGTGCAGAGGAGCGAAATACCGATGACCACACCGGAGACCGAAGGTCTCGTCGTCCCCGACTTCGACGACGACACCGACCGCAAGATGGCGATCATCTGCTCGAAGGGGACGCTCGACATGGCGTACCCGGGGTTGATCCTCGCCAACGGCGCGCTCGAGAACGGGATCGAGACGCACCTGTTCTTCACCTTCTGGGGCCTCGACATGATCAGGCTCAAGACGATGAACAAGCTGACCGTCACCCCGGCTGGCAACACGTCGATGCGCTTTCAGGGCACCTCGATCTCCATGCCGCAACTCCTGGGGGTGCTCCCCGGCATGTCGAAGATGGCGTCGTGGATGATGCGCCGCCAGATCGACGAGCTGCACGTGCCCCCGGTCGGCGAGATGATCCAGCACGTCGCCGACGCCGGTGGTCACCTGTGGGCCTGCAAGATGTCGGCAGACATGATGAAGCTCGAGATGAAGGACCTGCATCCCGAGGTGGAGGACATCATCAACGTCGACGCGTTCATGCAGCTGAGCGAGAGCGCCCAGGTCCTGTTCATCTGATCGGAATCCCGGGCCGCCGCACGGTGCGGCGGCCCGGATCGATCCGATCGCCCCCCTTGAGTCGCCTGCAGCACTCCGATACGGTCCCGGCGTGGCCGACTTCAACGATCAGTTCGATGCGATCGCCCGCGACCTCGCCGACGTCGGCGACCGGGCGGGCGACCGGTGCCTCCAGGCCGCTGGCGATCTGGTTGCCGATGCGATGCGACTCGTCCGCTCCACCGCTCCGGCGGGCCTGCCCGCCTCGCATGCCTGGCTGGGGGCGGTCCAGATCGTCACCGAGTACGCCCACCGGGTCGCCCACGAAGAGATGGAGTCGGAGGCCTAGGTCACCGGCACGCCGATCTCGAGCGCGGCCACCTCGATCCCGCTGCCGCTCAGCTCGGCGGTCAGCTCCTCGGGGGTGCCGGCGAGGACCGGGAAGGTTCCGTAGTGCATGGGCACGACCGTCCGCACTCCCAGCATGCGGGCGGCGCGCGCCGCCCCGGCCGGATCCATCGTGTAGTGGCCGCCGATCGGGAGCAGGGCGATGTGGGGGAGGTGCATCTCGCCGATGAGGGACAGGTCCCCGAACACGGCGGTGTCTCCGGCGTGGTAGATCGTCGGTCCCTTGGGGAACGACAGCACCCAGCCTGCCGGGGTGCCGCCGTCGACGATGCCGGCGTCCCCGCTGATCCCGCCCGAGTGCACCGCGTCCACCATGGTGGCGCGCACCCCGCCGGGAGCCTCGACGGTTCCGCCCTTGTTGCAGCCCACGACGTTGCCGATGCCGAGGCCGTCGAGGTAGACGTTGATCTCGTGGATGCAGTACACCGGCGGCCCGAGCCGCCCGGCCAGCTCGGGCACGCTCCCGAAGTGGTCGAAGTGCCCGTGGGTCACGAAGATCGCATCGACCCGGTCGGGCCGGTGCTCGGATTCCGGACAGGCCGGGTTCCCCTCGAGCCAGGGATCCACGTAGATCGTGGTGCCGTCGCGCATCCTGATGCGGAACGTGGCGTGCCCCAACCAGGTCAACTCGAGGCCGCGTAGCTGCATGGTCGCCTCCTCCCCGTGGCCGACTCAAGGGTAGGCTGCGGCGGCGATGCGTCCTCTCCGAGTAGGCGTCCAGCTTCCAGAAGTCGAGCGCGAAGTGCGCTGGGGGGAGCTGCGCGACATGGCCCGGATCGCCGAGGAGGTGGGCTTCGACTCGGTCTGGTACGGCGACCACCTGCTGTACCGCGCCGAAGACGGGAGCGTGCGGGGGCCGTGGGAGGCCTGGTCGGTCCTCGCCGGGCTCGCCGCGGTGACCGAGCGGGTGGCGCTCGGGCCGCTCGTGGCGGCCACCGCGTTCCACTCGCCGGCCATGCTCGCCAAGAAGGCGGCGACGATCGACGACATGAGCGAGGGGCGGCTCGTGCTCGGGCTCGGCGCCGGGTGGAACGAGGTGGAGTTCCGCGCGTTCGGGTTCCCCCACGACAACCGGGTGTCCCGGTTCGAGGAGGCATTCACCATCGTGCGTACCCTGCTCGCCGCCGGCGAGATCGACTTCCGCTGCTCGTACTACACGGCCGAACAGGCGGTCCTCGTGCCCCGCAGCCCCCGGCCGGGAGGGCCCCCGCTCATGGTCGGGTCGACGGGGGAGCGCATGCTGCGGATCACGCTGCCCCACGTCGCCGCCTGGAACGTGTGGTATTCCCGCTACGGCAACACCCCCGAGCTGCTGGCTCCGGTGGTCGAGCGGGTGCGCCGCCTCGCCGGAGAGGTGGGCCGGGATCCTGGGGAGGTGGAGGCCACCGCGGCGGTGATGGTGCAGTTCCCGGGAGGCGGGGGGAGGTCGGCGGGCGACGCGGCCCGCAACCAGGAGGTGACTCCGGTGCGCGGGACGCCGGGGGAGATCGCTCGAACGCTTGCCGGGTTCGCCGAGGTCGGGGCCGCAGAGATCCAGTTGGTGCTCGACCCGATCACCCGTGAGACGATCGAGGCGTGCGGCGACGTGCTCGCCGCGCTCGCCTCAGCGTGACCGCCGGTCCCACCACGAGCGGATGCCCGGGAGGAGCAGCGGCGCCGCCACGGGGAAGCCGAGCGGGAGCCTGCTGGTCACCATGCGGACGGCCTCGGCGCCGCGGCGCTCGACCCCCCGGCGGTCGTGGAGGGTGATGGCGGGCCCGCCGCCTTCCCCGGACACGACCGTGAAGCGCGCCGTCCAGTCGAGGCGCCGCACCCAGGCGCCGAAGCGTGCTGCCTCGGGCCCGACCACCAGGACCCGGTCGCGGGCCTTCGGGGTGATCCACAGCAGCAGTGCCGAGAGCCCCGCGGCCGAGAACACCTGCACGTCGGCGGTGAGCTCGATGGCGGCGTGGAACCCGATGGCCGCCCAGATCGCTGCGATTCGGGTCCTCCGGACCAGCAGGCCGATCCCGATGAACAGTTCGGTGAGGACCACCACCTTGGCGAACCACCACATGAACTGCTCTGAGGCGAGCAGGTCGAGCGCCCAGTCGGGCACCCCGGCGTCGGCGGCCCGGGCGCCGTAGCGCTCGATGCGGAGCCGCAGCACCGTTCCGCCCCACCAGTCGGCGTCGAGGAGCTTGGAGAGCCCGGACGCCCAGTAGGCGGTCGCCAGCGTGAACCGGACCGGCACGAGAGGCCAGAGCGGGCCCGAGGGCTCGGGCCGAACCCCGGTGCGTATGCGGTGCACCGCGGCATCGACCGAGAGGGCCCTGCCGGCCGGCAGCGCAGCCAGGGCGAACAGCACGGTCACGAGGAACGCCCGGTTGTGATGGAAGTGGGTCTGGCTGAGGAACAGGTTCCAGGTGACGAATCCGAACGTGTACGCCGACGCGATCCGGGTCAGGGCGCCGGCGGAGAGAAGCACTGCGGCGGCGGCGCACCCCCAGAGCGCAGTTCGCCAGGCCGCTCCGGAGAGCGTCGGGTACCAGTCGGCGTACGGCACCCAGAACGTGTCGTCCCACGAGCCTCCCGCCGCGGCGATCTCGAGGAACGGGAGCAGGTGGAGCAGCACGAGGGGGCCGCCGGCGATGCGCAGCAGGGCGACGGGCCGCACGTCGCCGCGTCCGTCCATCCACCCTGAGAGTGCCGCGGCGGTCACGGCTGCGCCTCGGGCCGGTCGCGGCTGGTGAGCACGACCTCCTGGGGCGCGCCGCCGTTGCGGCGGTACGTGACCCGGGCGGAGAGCCGCAGGGTCTCGGTGTCGGCGGGGGTGTGCGTGGCCGCGTAGTCGAGGGCCTCGGCGAGGAAGTCGAGCGTCGAGTCGATGCCGGCCGTTGCGTGGTGCTCCACGCCGGGCCGGTCGAATCCGTGGTAGGGCACGAGATCCTCCCACCGGTATCCCCCGGGCCAGTCCTCGGTGACGTCCTCGGTCTGCCCGTCGGCGGTGATGCGGACGATCTCGGCCTGCCACGTGCTCGATTCGGGGAACATCTGGAACCCGAACACATCCTGGGGGGCTCCGTAGGCCCGGACCACCAGGGCGAGTTGGGCGGCGATCCAGAGGGCGACGAAGGCCCGCCGGGCGATCTGCGACGGCCTCACCGCAGTGAGTGGCGCAGCGCCGATCGAGCCGCGTGGTAGCCGGCCATGCCGTGCACCCCGGCACCGGGAGGCGCCGACGCGGAGCACAGGTAGAGATGGGTTCTCCCGGCCCGGTACGGGTCGGGCCGAGCCACCGGCCTGGCGATGATCTGGCGGGCGGAGACCGCCCCTCCGCTGATGTCCCCGCCCGTGTAGTTGGCGTTGATGCGTTCCAGATCGGCCGGGGCGTGCACCCGGCGCGCCAGGATCAGGTCCCGGAATCCGGGGGCGAAGCGCTCGATCTGGGCTTCGATCCGTTCCGTCATGTCGACGGTCGATCCGGTGGGGACGTGGCAGTACCCCCAACCGGTGTGCGCGCCGGGCGGGGCGCGCGTCTCGTCGAAGGCCGATTGCTGAGCGACGAGCACGAACGGGCGGTCCGGATGCTCGCCCCGCACCACCTGTTCCTCGGCGGCGGCGATCTCTCGGCAGCTCCCGCCCACGTGCACGGTGCCGGCGGCGGCCACTCGCTCGTCCGCCCAGGGGATCGGCCCCCCGAGGGCCCAGTCGACCTTGAACGACCCCGGAGCGGGCTCGAGGCGCCGCAGGGCGCGCCGGTACCGGCGGGGGAGCGCCGCGTCGGCGATCCGGGACATGGCCGCCGCCGAGGTGTCGAAGAGCACGGCCCGGGCGGGGGGCAGGTCGGCGAGGCTGCGGATCACGACGCCGGTGCGGATTTCCCCGCCCTGGGACCGGATCACCGCGGCGAGCGCCTCGGCGATCGCCCCGGAGCCTCCCCGTGCGGCCGGCCAGCCCACCCGGTGTGCCGCGGCCAGCAGGACCAACCCGACTGCCGAGGTGAACGGGGCGCGCAGCGAGGCGATGCTGTGCGCGGCACACCCGATGAACAGGGCGCGTCCCGCGTCGCCCGGGAAGCGGCGGGCGAGCCCTGCACCGGATCGGACGGCCTTCACGCCGAAGCGGGCGAGGGCGAGCGGATGGCGCGGCACCCGCACGACCGGGCCGAGCCAGGAGTCCACGGTGAGGTCCCAGTCGTCGGCGATCGACCCGATCACGGCGCGGTACGCCGGCCCGTCGGGGCCGAGGCCTTCGATCGTGGCGATGAGGGAGCGCTGCGCCAGCACTGCGGGCGCCCCGTCCCTGGGGTGGGCGAGGGGATGGCCGGGGTGGACCCACTCGAGCCCGTGCTCGGCGAGGGGGAGCGCCGCGAAGGCGGGCGACGCCGCGCCGAGGGGGTGGATCGCCGAGCAGACGTCGTGGCGGAAGCCGGGCAGCGTGGTCTTGGCCATTAGAGTCGCCATCGAATCGTCG
>CAYXHU010000099.1:0-6349 GCA_964464675.1 uncultured Acidimicrobiia bacterium | reverse complement strand
GGTGAGGTCGCGTTCGGCCTGCGCGCCTCGCTCGGGTACTAAGCGCAGGAGCACGAGCAGATCGATCCCGACCGTACCGTCCTCGACCACATGCGCGATGCCGCCGACGAGCCCGACCGTGTGCTCAGGGGGATCCTGGGCCACTTCCTCCTGGCCGACAAGATCGACCAGGCCGCGGGGACGCTCTCGGGCGGCGAGAAGACCAAGCTGGCGCTGGCACAGCTGGTGGCCGGGCGCCACAACGTGCTCCTCCTCGACGAGCCGACCAACAACCTCGACCCTCAGGCCAAGGAGGCGCTGCTCGGCGCCCTGGAGGCCTACGAGGGGGCGATCGTGCTGGTGAGCCACGACACCGACTTCGTCGCGGCGCTCGGTCCGGACCGGGCGGTGCTCATGCCCGACGGGGACACCGACTACTTCGACGACTCGATGCTCGAACTGATCGCGCTGGCGTGACCGTCACCAGATCTCGACGAGGACGAGTGCGATGCCGGCTGCGATCACCAGCAGCGAGAGGAACCGGAAGATGAACGACGTTGCCACGAAGTTGTGGACGTCCCCCCGCGTGATCTCCCTGGGCCACAGGCGCGCCGCGTAGTGGACGAACGGCAGCGTGCCCGTCACTCCCAGGGCCCCGACCACGATGAGGACGATGCCGAGTGCGATGAGCATGGCGGGCCTCCTCGCGCGGCAGCATACGCCCGCGTACCGGCAAATGAGACCGCCGGGCGTGCGAGAATCGGCCCAGGCAATCGAACAGGGGACCTGAGCTATGGCCGCCTACCCGGCCGACTACGACTTCCACGTGGTGCTGCGCGACGGGGGCCTGGCGCGCATCCGCCCCATCCTCCCCGAGGATGCCGAGGGCATGCACGCCATGTTCCTCCGGATGGGCCGGGAGAGCGTCTACCACCGCTTCTTCAGGCACAAGCGAGATCTCACTCCCGAAGAGCTCGAGTACTTCACCAACGTCGACTACGACGAGCGCATGGCCTTCGTCGTGGAGATCGGCAAGACGATCGCCGCCATCGGCCGCTACGACCGGATGGAGGACGACCCGACGGTGGCCGAGGTGGCGTTCGCCGTCGCCGACGACCAGCAGGGCCGCGGGCTCGGTTCTCACCTCCTCACCCACCTGACCAACTACGCCCGTAACAACGGAGTACGCGCCTTCCGGGCGTTCGTGCTGCCGGACAACTACCCGATGATGCGGGTGTTCCGGGGCTCGGGCTACCACATGACCCGGGAGATGGGGGAGGGCGTCTACACGGTCGAGTTCCCGGTGGAGATGACCGACGAGGCACGGCGCGCCTCCAGCGATCATGAGCAGCGGGCCGTCGCCGCCTCGCTGCTGCCGGTGTTCTACCCGCGCAGCGTCGCCGTCATCGGCGCCAGCCGCGACCCGTCCTCGATCGGCGGTCGGCTGATGCGCAACGTGATCGAAGCCCACTTCTCGGGGGCGGTGTTCCCGGTGAACCCGAGCGCGCTGGCGGTCGGCTCGGTGAAGGCGTACAAGACGGTGCTCGACATCCCCGACCCGGTGGACCTCGCCGTCGTCGTCGTTCCCGCCAAGCACGTGCTCAACGTGGTGAACGAATGCGCCGAGAAGGGCGTGCGCGGCCTGGTCGTCATCAGTGCCGGGTTCTCCGAGACCGGCGAGGAAGGCACCCAGATGGAGCGCCACCTGCTCGACGCGGTGCGCGCCGCCGGGATGCGGATGGTCGGTCCCAACTGCATGGGGTTGCTGAACACAGATCCGGCCGTCGGGTTGAACACGACCTTCGCCCCGGTGCATCCGCCCCGGGGCAACGTGGCGATGCTGTCGCAGAGCGGCGCCCTCGGGATCGCAATCCTCGACTACGCCAAGCGCCTCGACATCGGCATCTCCACGTTCGTGTCCGTCGGGAACAAGACCGACGTGTCCGGCAACGACCTGCTCCTGTACTGGGAGGGCGACCCGGCCACCGATGTGGTCCTGCTCTACCTCGAGTCGTTCGGGCATCCGCGCCGGTTCGCCCGGATCGCCCGGCGGCTCAGCCGCAAGAAGCCGATCGTCGCCGTGAAGTCGGGACGGACCTCGGCAGGGGCACGGGCGGCAAGCAGCCACACCGGGGCGCTCGCCTCCGGCGAAGTGGCCGTGTCGGCGCTATTCCACCAAACCGGCGTGATCCGGGTCGACACGCTCGAGCAGCTCTTCGAGATGGCGACCCTGCTCGCCAACCAGCCCCTCCCGAAGGGGGGTCGGGTCGGAGTCTTGACCAACGCAGGAGGGCCCGGGATCCTGGCCGCCGACGCCATCGCCTCGGAGGGCCTCGAGCTCCCGGAGTTCTCCCAAGAGCTGCAGGAGCAGCTGGGCGAGTACCTGTCTCCGGAGGCGGCCACCACCAATCCGGTGGACATGATCGCTTCCGCGGGGCCCGACCAGTACCGGGCGTGCCTGAAGTCGCTCATCGAGAGCGACGAGGTGGACGCCGTCATCGTGATCTTCATCCCGACGTCGCCGGGCGGGCTCGCCGAGGTCGAGGCTGCGATCCGCGACGTGGCCGACGGGCACGGTGAGAAGACGGTGCTGGCCGTGATGATGGAAGCCGACGCCGAGGAGGAGCGCGCCGCCGAGCAGGCCCGCAAGCGGGTGAAGCTGCCCACCTACGGGTTCCCGGAGCCGGCCGCCAGAGCACTGGCCCGGGCGCTCCGGTACGCCCGTTGGAAGGAGCGTCCCGAGGGCGAGATCGTCGAGTACGACGACGTCCGGACCGAGGAGGCCCAGGACGTGGTGTGGGAGGCGCTGGCCCGGCTCGGGCCCGACGGCGGGTGGCTGGAGCCCGAAGAGGCGGGCAGGGTGCTCGACGCGTACCGGATCCCGTGGGCGGCATCTCGGGTGGCGCGCAGCCGCGACGAAGCCGTGTCGATCGCCCGGGAGATCGGGGGCCCCGTCGTGCTCAAGGTGCAGGCCGCCAGTGCCCTGCACAAGTCGGACGTCGGCGGCATCGTGCTCGACGTCCAGGGCGACGAGGCGGTCGGCGAAGCCTACGACAAGGTCACCGGGGTGGTGGACGACGCAGAGGGCGCCTTGGTGCAGGCGTTCGTGAAGGGCGGGATCGAGGTGATCGCCGGGATGAGCGAAGACCCGTCGTTCGGCCCGCTCCTCGCCTTCGGCCTCGGCGGCGTGTTCGTCGAGTTGATCGGCGACGTCGCCTTCCGGATCGCTCCCATCACCGACCTCGACGCAGAGGAGATGATCGGCGAGGTCCGGTCGTCGCGGCTGCTCGAGGGGTACCGCGGTGCGCCTCCCGGTGACGTTCCCGCCGTGAAGGAGCTGCTGCAACGCCTCTCGGCGCTCATCGAGGACCTGCCCGAGATCGCCGAGTTCGACCTCAACCCGGTCAAGGTGCTGGAGCCCGGACGCGGGGTTGTCGTCGTCGACCTGCGGATGAGGGCCCGGCCCGTGCCCCAGCGCTGGCTGCCGAGCCGCAAGGACATCCCGGCGGCGGAGCTGCGGCGGCGTTGATCCGGGACCTCGGCGGCGGCCTCGTGTTGCGCGCCGGTGCCCCCGAGGACACCGACGCGCTGCTCGCATGGGCATCCGAGGCGTTCCGCGAGGACGACGGTTCCGAGGACGTCGACCTGCTCGCCTGGATCGCCGACCTCCAGGTGCGTCATCCCGGCTTCTCGCCGGAGATGTGGAGGGTGATCGAGGACACCGGCACCGGGAGGATCGTCGCCGGGCTATGCCTGATCCCGCAGGCGTGGCGGTACGAGGGGATCGAGCTCCCGGTGGGCATGGTCGAGATCGTCGGAACCCTTCCCGGTCACCGGAGGAGCGGGCACATCCGGGTGCTGATGGACGAGATCCACGAGCTGAGCTCCCGGCAGGGGCACCTGGTGCAGGCGATCAGCGGCATCCCCTGGTTCTACCGCCAGTTCGGGTACGAGATGGCGTTGCCGATGCATGGGGGGCGGCGGATCTCCGTGGGGGAGGTGCCCAAGGAGCCGAAGGAGGGCGAGTCGTTCACGTTCCGGCCGGCGACGGTCGACGACGGGGCCTTCCTCGAAGACGTGTCGGCGGCGGCGGCGGACCGGTACCTGGTCACCTGCCCAAGGGATCGCCGGCTCTGGGCCGGCGAGCTCGTCGACCACGATCCGGCCTCGGCGGCGGTTCGCCGCATCGAGGTGATCGAACGGGCCGGGGTGCGGTTGGGGACGCTCGGCTGGTTCCCGCGGGCTTCTGAGGGCAGCCTGTGGGCGACTCACGCCGAACTGGTGCCGGGGGTCTCGTGGGGCGAGGCGGGCCCCGCCGTGCTCCGCCGTCTGGCGGCATTCGCACGAGTGGTGAACGTGGACGACATCCGGCTCGCCCTCGGCGAGGACCACCCGATGTTCGATGCCATGTGGCATCTGCTGGCCGAGCCCGTCCGGCCGTACGCCTGGTACCTGCGGGTCGCCGACGTCGGCGCGTTGCTGCGCCGACTCGCTCCCGTGCTCGAGTGGAGGCTCAACGACGGGCCCTTCGAGGGTCACACCGGCTCGGTGCGGATCTCCTGGTACCGGGGCGGGGTTCGGCTGGTGCTCGACGGGGGCCTGCTGGAGGTCGAGGAGTGGGCTCCCGGCGACGGGGACCGCGGCGACCTCGCCTTCCCGGGGCTCACGTTCCTGTCGCTCGTCTTCGGGCACCGTTCGCTGAGGGAGCTGCGTTCCACGCATCCCGACTGTGCGTACTGGACCCCGGCGGCCGCTCCGCTCGTCGACGCGCTGTTCCCGTCCAGGCCATCGTGGGTCTGGCCGGTCTCCTGACGGGCTCAGAGCCGGCCTGGCCGGACCGGGGGATCGGCGGCAGACGAGCGGCCGGTCATCTCCATGGGGGTGACCACGACGACGTGCCGCTCTTCAGGGAACGGGGCCGGGGATGAGAACCCTGGGGCCGTCTCCTCGGGGTATTTCGCCAGGAGCGCGGCGACCACCTCGGCGTGCAGCTCCGGATCGTCGGCGACCCGAGCGTCTCCCCAGACCAACACGCTGCGCCATGCCGAGCCCTCGACGAGGGTGCCGTCGATGCACACCCGCGGCGCGGCGGCGATGGCGGCCGCTCGCCGGCCGGGGGCGCTGCGGAAGGCGAGGCGGCCGCCCACCACGACGTAGGACAGCGGCGTCACGTACGGCTCGCCGTCGTCGAGCACGGCCACGTGGGCCACCGTCCCCTGCTCGAGGACCTCCCAGCACTCCTCGGGCGAGAGGCCGGTCACCCGGTCAGCCGCTCCACGGCACGATCGACTCGAGCGCCCACCGCCCCGCGGGTGGTCGCCCAGTAGGCCCGTTCGAACAGCCGCTTGGCGAGATACCAGCGCAGCGCCGGCTCGGGCGGCTCGGCCGGGTTCTCGTAGTCGTAGGTGATCACGGTTCCCTTGCGGTGCCCCATGTCGAGCAGGCAGATGACGCGTCCGTCGAATCTGGATCGCTCCGGATCCGGCGCAACACCGCGCAGGGCGGCGGTGATCCGCTCGACCACGACCGGGGCCTCGAAGTGGGCGGTGGAGCCGGTCTTGGAGACGGTGAGGTCCGTGGCGTCCCCGACGACATGGACCGAGGTGAAGCCGAGAGCCCGCAGCGTCTCCGGATCGGTGGGAACCCACCCCTCGCTGTCGCCGAGGCCGCTGTGGGCGACGAAGCTCGAGCCGGCGTGCGGGGGCACCAGCACCGCGAGGTCGTAGTCGTAGTGCTCGCCTTCGAGGGTGTGGATACGGCGCTTGTCCGGGTCCACCTCCTCGACGTTGGCGAACCGAGCCAGGCGGATGCCGCGCTCGGCGAAGACCGGCTCGATGAGCCGGGACGCTTCGGCGATCGGGAAGGCTCGTTCTATCGGGGACAGGAAGGTGATCTCGGTGCGCGAGCGGATCCTGCGTCGCCGCAGCGCCTGTTCGACCAGGAATGCGAACTCGACCGGTGCCGGAGGGCACTTGTACGGAACGGAGGAGACCCCGATCACGAGACTGCCCCCGTCGAAGGTGCGAAGCGCCTCGCGCAGGCGCTGCGCTGCAGGGAGCGTGTAGAAGTCGTGGGCGCCCTCCCTCAGGCCCGGCAGCGAAGCCCGGTCGACCCGTGCCCCGGTCGCCAGCACCAGGTGGTCGAACCGCAGCGGACCGTGTCGTTCCAGGTGGACCACCCTGGCCACGGGGTCGAGCCTGGTGGCCTCGTCCACGTGCAGTTCGACTCGGTCCGGGAGCAGCCGGCGCAGGTCCCTGACGAGGCGCCGGGCATCGGTTCGACCGAGCGCCAGGCGAAGCAGTCCGGGCTGGAACACGTGGACGCCGAAGCGGTCCACGAGGTGGATGCGCGCTTCGCCGGGCTCGAGGCG
>CAYXHU010000098.1:0-6374 GCA_964464675.1 uncultured Acidimicrobiia bacterium | reverse complement strand
ACAGCCTCGACCCAGCGCCGCAGGAGGAGGGTGCCGACACCGTGCCGGAGCCGCCGTTTCCGACGACGCCCACGTCGTCGACCACGACGCTGCCTCCCACCATGGCCGCGTTCCTGGTGACGATCGACATCCTCGAAACCCAGGCCACCGCGTTCCAGGACGAGGTCACCAGGATCAACGAGGACTGGGAAGCCAGGCGACTCACCTTCGGGGACACGAGGCAGGCCCTCGTCGATCTACAAGGCAGTGTCGAGGGCTGGGCCGACCAGGTGTCCGGGCTCTCCGACGTGCCTCCGGAACTCGCCGCAGGGCACGTCGAGCTCGTGCTTCAGGCCGAGGACCTCGGCCTGAAGGTCGAGGACATCATCCTGGGGCTCGAGGCACCCGACGACGGGACCCTGCGGCGTGTCGCGGTGAGTCAGTTCGACGCCGAGATGCAGGAGGTCCTCGACGCCATCGCGGCCATCCGCACCACGGCGGAGGCCGCCACGACCAGCACGACCGAGGCCGACGACACCGGCGCGTGACACGCCGGCCCCGGGCTCAGATGTCGTAGTAGAGCTTGAACTCGTACGGGTGTGGCCGCAGCCGCATCTCGTCCACCTCCTTGGACCGCTTGTAGGCGATCCAGTCGGCGATGAGATCCTCGGTGAACACCCCGCCGGCGAGCAGGAACTCGTGATCCGACTCGAGCGCGTCGAGGGCGTCCTCGAGAGAACCCGGCACGGAGGGCACCTGGGCCAGCTCCTCCGGGGGCAAGTCGTAGAGGTCCTTGTCCACGGGGGCTCCCGGATCCATCCGGTTGGCGATGCCGTCGAGCCCGGCGAGAAGCATCGCCGCGAAGGCGAGGTACGGGTTGGCGGAGGGATCCGGGCACCGGAACTCGAGCCTCCGGGCTGCCGGCTTCCTCGAGTACACCGGGATCCGCACCGCGGCCGACCGGTTCCGCTGGCTGTAGACCAGGTTCACGGGAGCCTCGTAACCCGGGACGAGCCGCCGGTATGAGTTGGTCGTCGGGGCGGCGAATGCCAGCAGCGCCGGCGCATGGCGGAGCAGGCCGCCGATGTACCACCTGGCGATGTCGGACAGCCCGGCGATGCCCTCCTCGTCGTAGAACAGCGGGGTCCCGTCCAGCCAGAGGCTCTGGTGCGTGTGCATCCCCGAGCCGTTGTCCTGGAAGATCGGCTTCGGCATGAACGTCACCGTCTTGCCGTGCTGCCATGCCACGTTCTTCACGAGGTACTTGAACACGGTCACGTTGTCGGCGGTCCGCAACAGCGTGTCGTAGCGGATGTCGATCTCTGCTTGCCCTGCGGTGCCCACCTCGTGGTGGTGGACCTCGACCTCGATCCCGGCATCGAACAATGCCTTGGTCATCTCCGACCGGAGATCCTGGAAGTGGTCCGTGGGCGGGACCGGGAAGTAGCCCTCCTTGTACCGCGGCTTGTACGCCAGATTGCCGCCCGGCTCGTCGGCTCCGCTGTTCCAGGCGCCTTCCACGGAGTCCACCTCGTAGAAGGCGGAGTGCTGGCTCTGGTCGAACCGGGCCGAGTCGAAGATGTAGAACTCCGCCTCCGGTCCCCAATAGGAGGTGTCGGCGATGCCGGTGCCCTTCAGGTATGCCTCCGCCTTCTGGGCGATGTAGCGAGGATCCTTGTCGTACGGCAGCCCGGTGATCGGGTCCTTCACGAAGCAGTAGAGCACCAGCGTGGGATGGACGGTGAAGGGGTCGGCGAAGGCCGTGTCGGGATCCGGCACCAGGATCATGTCGGACTCCTGGATCTCCTGGAAGCCGCGGATCGACGAGCCGTCGAAGCCGTAGCCCTCGTCGAACCCGTCCTCGCCGAGCTGGGAAGCCGGGATGGTGAAATGCTGCACCTGGCCGGGAAGATCGCAGAACCGCAGGTCGACGAACTCGAACCCGCCGTCGGCCACCATCTGCAGCACGTCGCTGGGTGAAGCCATTTGGCCCTCCGTGGATGTCGCGATCCGTGGTTTGTACCGTCGGAGCGTTTCCGATCGGTTGCGGCATTGTGAACGGAGCGTTTCGATGCCACCGCCCGGACGAGAACCCCGGCGCCCGAGCCCGTACGATGTCCTCCGACACCCGGAGGTGGCATGGTCAAGCAAGAGGAATACGTGCTGCGGACGGTCGAGGAACGGGGCATCCGGTTCATCCGGCTGTGGTTCACCGACGTGCTCGGGTTCCTGAAGTCGTTTGCGATCACGCCCGCCGAGCTCGAGACCGCATTCGACGAGGGCATGGGGTTCGACGGTTCGGCGATCGACGGGTTCTCCCGGGTCCAGGAGGCCGACATGGTGGCCCGCCCCGACCCCAAGACCTTTCAGATCCTGCCGTGGAAGGGCCGCACCGACGGCGTGGCACGCATGTTCTGCAACATCGTGACGCCCGACGGCGAGCCCTTCGAAGGGGATCCCCGCAGCGTGCTGCAGCGCAACCTGCGCCGCGCCGCCGACCTCGGCTACACCTTCTACGTCGGGCCTGAAGTCGAATACTTCTACTTCGCCGATTCGGGGCCCGAACCCGAGACGCTCGACAGGGGCGGGTACTTCGACCTCACTCCGCTCGACGTCGCTCAGGAGTACCGGCGGAGCACCATCACCGCCCTCGAGAGCCTCGGGATACCCGTCGAGTCGTCCCACCACGAAGTGTCGCCGAGCCAGCACGAGCTCGACCTCAGGTACACCGACGCCCTCACCATGGCCGACACGCTGATGACCACCCGGCTCGTCGTGAAGGAGGTCGCCATCGAGAACGGCATCTACGCCACCTTCATGCCGAAGCCGATCGAAGGCGTCGACGGGACCGGGCTCCACCTCCACCTGTCGCTCTTCGAGGGGGACCGCAACGCCTTCCACGATCCGGGCGGCGGGTTCGGCCTGTCGAAGGCGGCTCACGGCTTCATCGCCGGGCTCCTCGCCCATGCCCGGGAGATCACCGCGATCACCAACCAGTGGGTCAACTCGTACAAGCGGCTCGTCGGCGGATTCGAAGCACCGATCCACGTGACCTGGGCGCGTAACAACCAGTCGGCCCTGGTACGGGTGCCCACGCCGAAGCAGGGGAAGCCCACGAGCACCCGGATCGAGTACCGGGCACCCGACCCGGCCTGCAACCCGTATCTGGCCCTGTCGGTGCTCCTCGCAGCCGGACTGAGGGGCATCGAACAGGGCTACGAGTTGCCGACCGAAACGGCCACCAACATCAACCTGACCACACCCCAGGAGCGCGCCGCCGCCGGCGTCGGCCACCTTCCGGGCACTCTCGCCGAAGCGCTCGATGCGATGGAGGACTCCGAGTTGGTGGCCGAGGCCCTCGGCGAGCACGTCTTCGAGTGGTTCCTCCGGAACAAGCGCAAGGAGTGGGACCGCTACCAGCGCCACGTGTCGCGCTTCGAGCTGGAGGAGTACCTCCCGATCCTGTGATGCCGGTCGCCGTCCACCCCGAGCGCCACTCCCCGGTCATCGCCGAGGCGCTCTCGGCCGCCGGGTACGCCGCGGTCCCGGTCCCCGACGCCGCAGCCATAGCCGAGCAGGAGCCGGACGCCGGATGGGCCGCCCTGGTCGTGGAACTCGGGGACGACCCGGAGCCGGGCCTGGCCCTCGCCAGGCGGGTGCGGGACGACGGTGGGCCGCCGGTGCTGGTCGTCGCCGGCAGGGCCCGGATCGCCTCGCTCTCGGGGGACGGCTTCGACGACTTCGTGCTCTCCCCACTCGACCCCGACGAGCTGGCGCTCAGGATCCGGCGCCTCACCGGAGCCCCGCCGCCCGGGGGTCCCGCGGAGACCGCCCGCTTCAAGGACCTCGAGCTCAACTTGGCGACCTACCAGGCGCGGGTGGCCGATCGGTCGCTGGATCTCACCTACATGGAGTACGAGCTGCTGTCGTTCTTCGTCGCTCATCCGGGCCGGGTGTGGAGCAGGGAGCAGCTCCTCAGCCGGGTGTGGGGGTACGACTACTTCGGCGGAGCCCGCACGGTGGACGTCCACGTGCGGCGGCTGCGCGCCAAGCTCGGCGAGGAACGCGCCGGGTGGATCACCACGGTTCGTTCGGTCGGCTACCGCTTCGGCTGACCGGCCAGCCGTTCCAAAGCCCGTTCCAGATCTTCGAAGTGGGCCTCCCACGACCACCGGCCGACGATGAAGGCGCGGCCCCGGGCGCCGAGATCCCGGGCCAGCCCGCCGTCCGTGAGGACCCGGACCACTTCGTCGGCGAACGCCGGCGGATCGTCGGCGACGAGTACCTCCTCCCCGGGTACCGCCCCGATGCCTTCGTTCGCGGTCGACGTGATCACCATGGGGAGGCCCATCGACAAGCCCTCGAGGACCTTGTTCTGCAGACCGGCTCCGATCCGGAGCGGGTCGATGCCGACGGCGGCCCGTTCCAGGTACGGGCGCATGTCGGGGACCCGCCCGGTCACCGCGACGGCGGGGTGCCCGCCCAAGGCGCGCACCCTGCGGTGCGGATCCGTACCGACGATCGAAAGCCAGGCATGGGGCACCCGCTCCAGCACCGACGGCAGCATCTCCTCCACGAACCATTCCGCGGCGTCGATGTTCGGGGGTACGCCATGTTGCCGGTGAACACGATCGATCCCGGCTCGGGGACCGAGCCGGGGGCCCTGGTGAAGTAGGCGTAGTCCACGCCGTGGGGGTTGATCATCACGTTCGGGGGACGGTCGCCGAGCGCAGCGACGTCGGCCTCCGAGATCAGGAGACACAAGTCGAAGCGCCGGGCCGCCGCCGGTTCGTAGGCGCGCGACCGGCGCGATTCGATCGTATAGAGGGCCTTCCAGAGAGGGTTTCGGGCGAAGGCCGCCAGTCGCCGGTAGTTGAGGGTCATCGAGATCTGCATGGCCAGGACCGTGGGCCTGGGATCGCCGGCGACGTACTCCGCCGTCCTGATCGTGTGTGCGTACAGCACGTCGGGACGGAACTCGTCGGCGACCCGGCGCACCGTGTCGCGCATGCTGCGGGACCGGTAGTACCGCACCTGCAGCGGAGATCGGGTGACGAGGCCCGCGCCGGCGCGCAGGGTGGCCGTGCGGCGATCGAGCGGCACGAGATCGACGCGGGCGGCGTACTCGCCCACGTGGCGGGCATCCTCGCTCGACTGGCCGGGCTCCAGGAAGCACACCAGCGCCACCTCGTGGTTCCGGGAGAGGTGGCGCACCAGGTTGTGGACGGTGAGCCGATCCCCCTTGTCGAGCGGCCACGGGAGCCGCGGGGCCACGACCAGCAGCCTCATCGGCGCCTCACCAGGCGATGCCTTCGTACCGATCGCCCAGCCGCTCGGCGGCAGCCGCGAGGCCGACGAGATCGACGAGCAGTTGGTCCTCACGCAGACGGTCCGGGACGGACGCGAACGCCGGATCGGCGTTGCCGATCACCACGACCTCGGCATGATCGAGCACCGCGTCCAGATCGTCGTTCATGAGCGAGGCGATGTGGGGGATGGCGGTCTCGATGTACTCCTTGTTGGCCCCAACGAGACGCGCCAGCGACACGTGGCGGTCGTAGATCTCCAGGTCGTAGCCCTTCCCGAGCAGGGCTTCGACGAGGGCCACGAGTGGGCTCTCGCGCAGGTCGTCGGTGCCTGCCTTGAACGAGAACCCGAGGACTCCGACCTTCTTCCTGTCGGTGCGCACCACGGCGTCGATGCCGCGCCGGAGGTGAGCGTCGTTCCCGGGGAGCACGGCTCCCAAGACCGGGAGGTCGACGTCGCTCGCCTTGGCCGCATACAGGAGGGCGCGCAGGTCCTTGGGCAGGCACGACCCGCCGAACGCGTATCCCGGCCTCAGGTACGCATCGGAGATGTTGAGCCTTCGGTCCTGCTTGAAGATGTCGAGCACGTCGAACGGGTCGACGCCCAGGGCCTTGAGCAGGACGCCGGTCTCGTTGGCGAACGAGATCTTCAGGGCGTGGAAGGCGTTGCTCACGTACTTGACGGCCTCGGCGACCCGGAGCCCCGTCCTGATCGTGTGAGCGGGGAGCCCGGCGTACACCTCCTGCATGACCGCGCCGGAACGGGTGTCGAGTTCCCCGATCAGGGTGAACGGCGGATCCTCGAAGTCTCGCACCGCATCGCCTTCCCGCAGGAACTCCGGGTTGGCGCACACACCGAAGTCCGCTCCGGCTCGCTTGCCGGAGGTGCGCTCCAGGGCGGGGATCACCACCTGGTCGATCGTCCCGGGAAGCATCGTGCTGCGGACCGCGACCACGTGGTAGTGATGGGTGTCGGCCAGGGATTCGCCGACCGTCTCCACCGCATGCACGAGATGGTCGAGATCCAGACTCCCGTTGGGCCGTGAGGGAGTCCCCACGCAGACGAGCGACACGTCCGTATGGGCAGCC
>CAYXHU010000097.1:0-6377 GCA_964464675.1 uncultured Acidimicrobiia bacterium | reverse complement strand
CGAGGAGCTCGCCTGCCTGCCGATCGCCTACGCGACGGCACTCGGCATGATCGATCGTGCCGGGTGCACCGCAGGCGAGCGAGTGCTGGTCACCGGCGCCTCGGGTGGTGTCGGCAACGCAGCGGTGCAGATCCTTGCGGCGCGGGGATGCCACGTGGTCGCCCAAACGAGTGAGGGCAAGGAGGCCGGAGTTGCCGACTCGGGGGCCGCCGAGGTGCTGGTGAGAGGCCGCGACTGGGTCGAGAACGTCGCAGAGGTCGACGTCGTGCTCGACGTGGTGGGCGGCGAGCAGTTCTCCTCCGTCTTCGACCGGCTTCGGGACTACGGCAGGCTGGCGACCGTCGGAGCAATCGCCGGGCCGGTCGTGTCCTTCGACCTCAGGCGCCTGTACCTGCGCCACCGCACGCTGATCGGCTCGACCATGCACACCCCGGAGATCTTCGCCGGCGTCGTCGAGCTGGCCCGCTCCGGGGCAGTGCGCCCCTGCGTCGCGGCCACGTACGACCTGGCTTCGATCCGGGAGGCTCAGGCCCGGTTCGAGCAGAAGGACTTCGTCGGCAAGCTCGTCCTCATCCCGCCCGGCTGATCCTCCTCAGGTTTCCGAGTCTTCCCCGGGCAATCCGAGCCGGGAGGCGGTGGAGAGCAGTCCCGCCAGATCGGACTCCGGCAATCCCGCGTTGACGGCGGCTTCCACGGCCAACCGTGCCTCGGTGACGAGCGCTCCTCCCCGGCCGGCGAGGTCGTCCTCTTCGAGGTCGGCGACGAGATCCGCCGCCACGTCGACGATCGCGCGGAGGACGACGGGTTGGCCGGTCGCCGCGAGGCGTATCTCCGCGAACGCAGCGTGGACGTGATCGGACCGCGACGGTGCCTCCGGCAGGAAGACCCGCTGGCGAGATGCCCCCGAGTGCACCCGGAGCGGAGGCTCTGCGGCGAGGATCTCCCGCAGGGGAACCTTGAGGTGCTGGATCACGTCCACGGCCGTCGTCGGGTCGTTGACCCCCGGCGACAAGGCTCGGAGGGCGATGTCCACGAGTTGTCTGATCCCGAAGGCCGGATCTCCGTTCACGCTGCGAGTCCTGCCCGTGTACACCGCCCGGTGCACGGTGCGCTCCACATTCCGGGGCTCATCTCCGAGCCATACGGTGGCCAGCAGGTCCCCGGGAGCCACGAGCTCCCCGACCCGCACCTCGACACGTGCCAGGGCGCCCGGCGGCAGAGCCCTGGCCAGGCCCGACGCATCGATCGCCCTCACCCATCCCATGCGCCGGGCGCGCACGTGGATCGGCTTCCCCTCGTGTTCGGCCCTGCCGTCGAGCGCGACGCCTTCCTGTGCCTTGTGAGGCTGGCTCCGTACCGCGGCCACCGTCGCTTCGGCGATACGCCGCACCACGGCACCGACGCGCATCCGGCGCAGCGAGTGGTCGATGTAAGCGACGATGCCGATCCCCGATCCGATCCCGAGCCCGACGGCGAGCGTGACCGAGACGCTCCTGCGCAGCGTCTCGTCCGAATCGGCGACCCCGGCCAGACCGGCGAGCACGATCAGGGAGTAGGCAAACGTGCCCACGACCAGGCCGATCACGACTTGTTGGAAGCGGTCTTCGAAGAACCCGGCGACCGCCCTCGGCGAGTACTGACTGGCGGCGATCTGACTCGACAGTGCGGTGATCGAGAAGACGATCGCAGCCACCGTGATCGTGGCCCCGGCCACGGCGGTCGCCACCGACCGGCCTCCCGAGAGCGACACGGAGAACAGCACCGGGACGTCGGCCACGGCGGCCACCTCCCGGTCCAGATAGCGGGCCACCCCTGCGGCAACGAGGCAGAGCGCCACGATTCCCGTCGGGATCACGAACAGGCTGCCCCGCAGGCGCTGTACCAAGTAGCGCACCGACTCCATCACCATTCACCCTAGGGATGTAGTGTCGCCGGGATGAGACTCGACGCACCGCTTCCGCCCCCCGGCAAAGTCGGCGTGTGGGCCTGGTGGCTGGTCACGCACCCGGCCGAGGAAGTGCGGAACGCGGCCGGAGCCGTCGAGGACCTGGGATACGGGGCGCTCTGGTTCCCGGAGAGCACCGGACGGGAGGCCTTCACGACGGCCTCCCTGCTCCTCGAGGCCACCGACCGGGTCGTCGTGGCTCCGGGCATCGCCAACCTGTGGGCGCGCGACCCCACCGCGATGGCCGCCGGCGCGCAGGCCCTGGGAGAAGCGCATCCGGGGCGGTTCGTCCTCGGGATCGGGGTGAGCCACGCCCCGTCGGTGGCCCGTCGCGGCGCCACGTATCGCCGGCCTCTCCAGGTGATGCGCTCCTATCTGGACGGCATGGAGGAGGCCGCCTACATGGGACCGCAGGCCGATCCCGAGGTGCCGGTCGTGCTGGCGGCGCTCGGCCCGAAGATGCTGAGCCTCGCCGGTGAGCGCACCGCGGGCGCCCATCCCTACTTCGTGCCGGTGGAGCACACGGCGTTGGCCCGCGACGTGCTCGGGCACGGCCCGTTCCTGGCCCCCGAGCAGGCCGTGGTCCTGCAGACCGATCCCGGGCGTGCTCGCAGCATCGCCCGCCGGCACATGTCGCGGTACCTGGCGCTCGACAACTACGCCAACAACCTGCGGCGGCTGGGCTGGAGCGACGGGGATCTCCTCGACGGCGGCAGCGATGCCCTGGTCGATGCCTTGGTCGCCTGGGGCGACGTCGCCGCGATCGCCGAGCGGCTCGCCGCCCACTTCGCGGCGGGCGCCGACCACGTGTCGATCCAGGTCCTGAGCGACGACCCCGAGATCCCGCTCGGCGGCCTGGAGGCTCTCTCCGGAGCTTTGAGCGGCCTGTAGCGCTGCGCCCGGCCGTTCCCGTCGGAGTACGCCCGGTTCGGGTCGGTGACCCGGCCTCACCCGGCGAGTAGCGTTGCTGAGCAAGAGCCCGGCGGGGGCCCGGGTTCGGAGGCAGGTGTGCCATGAGACGGATCGTCGCAAGACCGGCACTGCTCGTCGTCGTGCTCGCTGTGGTCGTGGCTTCCTGCACCGGGGACGACGGTGCGGCCGAGTCGACCACGAGCGCCCCGGAGGATTCCGGCGCCACCACCACGACGGGTGCTCCGGTGACCACCGAGGCCACGACCACGACGTCGTCCACCTCTACGACCACCACGACGACCGAGCCGACCAGCCCCACGCTGGCCGTGCAGGGCGACACCAACGAGACCGTCGAGGCGATCCAGTTCCTGCTCAACTGCAACGGCTACGGGGAGCTCACCCTGGACGGGGTGTTCGGCCCGGCGACCCTGGCCGCGGTGGAGGCGGCTCAGGCAGGTTTGGGCCTGGCCGTTGACGGTCGCGTCAAGGAAGACACCATGGCTGCGCTGTCCCGCTCCTGTGCGGACCAGCGCCGGCTCGATGGTGAGAGCGAGGACACGATCACCATCGTCGGCAACGCAACGGCCGACGACCCGGAGGTCTTCCCGATCGCCCTCCTGGCGAACAGCACGATGGCCGCCACGATCACACGCGGGGTCGGCGCCGAAGTGACCGTGAAGGGCGCAGACGGTGAGGAGATCGATCCCGCCGCAGAGTCGACCTGGCAGATCGAGGCCACCGGGGACTACGTCATCGAGGTCGCTCCCAATGCCGGGGTGGTCACCTTCACCCTCGCCGTGATCGTGACCCCCGGCGAACCGGACACCGGGGACTGGATCCTGGAAACCGACGGGCTGTCGTACCGGGGGACGAAGCTCTCCCACGGCGACGACGCCGCGACCGTGATCGAACAGATCTTCGAGTTCTTCGGCCACGGCATCAGGGGTGCCCTCGACGAGTTTGACACCGACTGGTACACCGTCACCGACCCCGGGGACATGGGATTGCGCGGCATCTTCATCGAGAACTTCGCCTTCCTCTTCTTCGGCCCCGATCCCAACAACCCCGACCGCCCGGAGACCTTCGTCCGTCACCGGTACGAGGGCCCGAGTGTCGATGCCGAGGGCGACCCCCGGCCCAGGGACTACGCCACCACGGCGGAGGGCATCACGGTCGGCGACACCCTGCTCGACTTGAAAGCGGCCTACGGAGACGGCGTGTCCTCGGGCAGCAACAGCGAGGAGCATTACTACCGCTACTCGGATTCCGGCGGCGAGCTGTGCTTCTACTTCGACACCGACGAAGAGCCCGACGACTTCTCCCCGATCGTCGAGATCGCCTCCGAGTGCCGCTCGGGATGACTGGGGAACGCTGAGGACCACCCGGCACGCCGCGAGGGCCGGCGCTACCCTCGGCGGCATGAACGTTGACATCCAAGCCAGCCCAGCATTTGCGTTCGCAACCGTCAGCATCCCGCCCGGGGGTGAAGTCCAGGTCGAAGCCGGCGCCATGGCCGCCTACTCCGAGGGCGTAGACGTCCAGACTCAGGCCCGGGGAGGCGTCCTCGCCGGCCTGAAACGCTCGGTCCTCGGCGGGGAGAGCTTCTTCATCAACACGTTCACCGCCCAGGGAGGCGGCACCGTCTCGGTGGCGCCGTCGCTACCCGGGGACATGCGGCTGATGACCCTCGACGGTTCACAGGCGATGATGGTCCAGTCCGGTTCGTGGATCGCCTCCGACTCAGGCATCGAAGTGGACACCAAGTGGGGAGGCGCCAAGACCTTCTTCAGCGGAGAGGGCCTGTTCCTCCTGAAGTGCACCGGCCGGGGCGACCTGCTCGTGTCGAGCTACGGCGCCATCCTGGAGCGCACCCTCGGTCCCGGCGAGTCGTACACCCTCGACACCGGCCACGTGGTCGCCTTCGACGAGTCCATCAACTACTCGGTTCACAAGGCGGGGAACTGGAAGACGACGCTGCTCGGCGGCGAGGGCCTGGTCACTCAGTTCACCGGTCCGGGCCGCCTGTTGATGCAGACCCGCAGCCCGGCGGACTTCCTGGACTGGCTCATCCCGAAGCTGCCCACGCAGCGCAGCTGAGCGTCGTCAGGAAGGCGACTCTTCCACCGTGGTGCGCCCGGTCACCGGGTCGTACAGCAGCACCGTGTCCAGGTGCCAGATCACGACGCTGGTGGAGTCCGGATCGGCGGCGCATCCCTGCCCGGAGACGGCTTGGGGCAGCGGCTCCAACTCGGCCCAGGCGACCGCCTCCAGGTCGAGTGCCCAAACCTGGTCGCGTAGGCGGATGCCGGTCGTGGTGACCCCTTCGGCGATCTCCTCGGTCGTGTAGCCCTCGCCTCCGAACAGCAGCAGCCGCTCAGAGCTCGCATCCCAGACGAAGCAGGCGTCCCAGGCGGAGCCGGCAACGGGCTCCGCGTTCAGCTGCTCCCACACGCCTTTGTCCACGTCGAGCGCCCAGACCGGGGATTCCTCCCGATCGGCGCCTCCCCACATCACCACCCGGTCGGCGATCGGGTGGTAGGCCATGGCGTGCTGGGCGGTGCGCCACGGGTCGTCCTCTCCGGCGGCCAGCTCCGTCCAGGTGTCACTGTCGGCGTCGTACAGCCACGTGTCCTCGAGCCAGCTGCTCCCGCTGTCGCCGCCGAACATGACCACCCGGTCCGATCCGGAGTCGTAGACCATCTTGTGACCGTGCCTCGCCGGAGGGGCAGTGCTCGGTGACCGCCGTTCCCACGAGTTCTCCGCCGGGTCGTACACCCAGGTGTCGTTCACCACGTCGGGGCAGAAGGGGTACTCGCAGCTGCCGACGGCCCCTCCGAAGAGGACGACCAGCTGCGATTGGGAGTCGTAGGCGAATGCCGTACCGGCCCGTGGGGGCGGCCCGGTCGGTGCTTCGACATCCCACCACAGCCCGGTGGCACCGTCGTATCGCCACACGTCGCTCAACCGGTCGCCGTTCAGGTTGGCGAGGGGCTCCAGCCCACCGAACATGAGGATTCCGGCGTCCGTGGCCACGAGCGGTGCATAGGCACGGTCGGACGGGAAGCCGGCTACCGCCTCCGGGAGGCTGGTGGTGGCCGCCTCCTCTTCCTCTGATCCCCCGCTTCCCCAGAGCACGACGATCACGGCAACCGTCGCGATCGCGGCCAGCGCCACCCCGGCGGCGATCCAGCTTCGCCGGTTCCTACCCGGGCGATCGTCGTCGAGGGGAGAGTCCAGCAATCCGTGGAGGCGATCCTCGTGCATGCTCACATGGTCTCCCCGTGCCGTCCCGGCTGCAACGGCCAATTCGTGTCACACGCGGGTGGCATGGTTGGGGTATGGATGTTGGGGTGCTCGACCGGGCGATCAGGTTGCTGGAGGAGGCGAACGCGGCCCTTGCGGCGGCGGTGATCTCCGGTAGTGATGCGCAGCGGTTGTTGTCCCGGTATGTGCGGGTGGAGCGGTTGGCTGCGTTCGGCACGGCGGCGTTGTCGGCCCGTCTTGGGGATGCGGCGAAGCT
>CAYXHU010000096.1:0-6378 GCA_964464675.1 uncultured Acidimicrobiia bacterium | reverse complement strand
CGGGAGTTCGTCGGGCCTTGTCGCGACGCTCCCATGGGCCGTCAGTCGAGGCCGAACATCACCTCCCGCAGCCGCATGCGTCTGGTCTCGAACGTCTCGAGGTCCAGGTGGAGGGACCCGAGCCGGAGGCCGCGCATCCCCTCCCCCTGGTTGGTGATCACCCGCAGGACCCCGTCGTCGTGCTCGAGGACTCCGAGGCCGAGGCACCAGCCGGTCCCGTCCTGGAGCCCGACCAGCATCCCGTCCAGCCGCCCGAGGTCGAGGCCGGGCGGCAGCGTGGGCGCGAACACGGTGGGCCGGACCCGCCAGCGCTGGAGGGGCGGCCCGAAGGCGGCCCGGAAGCCGTCGGCCCGGCGCCTCCGCCGATCCTCCGGCGATGCGGGCTTGACCTCGGGGTCCACCGGTGCCGCCTCGACATCGGCGGTGAAGAACCTGCGGAGCATCCCCACGATCGGCTCGAGTTCGGCGCCCCGCTCCAGGCCGACGACGACGTCGGGGCGGCACAATTCCATCTTGTGGTACTTGAGGGTCTGGCCGGTCACCCCCGACACGACCCCGGTGGTGTCCACGACGACCACGTCGACCTCGCCGCGGGCCCGGTCGACGAGGGCCGCAGTGGCCACCACCTGCTGGAGCACCAGCCCTTCCGGGGTCGTGGAACCGACGAACTGGAGGGCGTCGGCCGCCTGGATCGCAGCGAGCTCCTCCCCGGAGCGCACCCAGTGCAGCCCGACGCAGGTGGGCGGGCCGGTGGTCGTCTGGTCGACGTCGGCGTCCACGTAGGCCGCCGTCTTCCCGGCTTCGAGGGCCGCGGCGAGCAGCCGCCTGGCGAACGAGGACTTCCCGGTGTCGGGCGCTCCGACCAGCATGACGACCCCGCTGCGACGGGCCAGGTCGTCGATCAGGCCTCCGTGTTGATCCTCGGCCACCGTGCTCCTCCCGGGAGCGGGCATTGTATCCGGGGGGCCGTACCGGGCCGGAGCGCGGTACGCTGCCCGGCCCATGGCGCGCCCGATCTCGCTGGTGACCGACTTCGGCCTCGACGACGAGTTCGTCGGGGTCGTGCACGGCGTGATCCTCCGCATCGCTCCGGAGGCAAGGGTGATCGACGTCACCCATGGGATCCGGAGGGGCGACGTTCGGGCGGGAGCGCTTGCGCTGCTGCGGGCCGTCCAGTACCTGCCCAACGGGGTCGCGGTCGCCGTGGTCGATCCCGGCGTCGGGACGGGCCGCAGGGCGATCGCGGCAGCGACCCCCTGGGGCCACTTCGTCGGTCCGGACAACGGGGTGCTGGCGCCGGCCGTGGCCATCGTCGGGGGGGCGACGACGGTCGTCTCGCTGGAGAACCCCGAGTTCCGGCTGCCGCGCCCGGGCGTCACCTTCGACGGCCGGGACGTGTTCGCTCCGGCTGCTGCGGTGCTGGCCTCGGGACAGGCCGACCTCACCGACCTCGGGCCGGAGGTTCCCGGGGCCTCACTCATGCCGCTGCTGCTCCCGCTCGCCGAAGTCGGCGGCGGGGTCGCCCAGGGCGAGGTGTGGTGGGTTGACCGGTTCGGGAACGCCCAGACCAACGTGTCGCCGGACGATCTCCATGCGATCGGGCTCGGTGCCGGGGATACCGTCGTCGTCACCGTCGGGGCCGGCCGCCACGAGTTGCCGTGGACGGAGGCATACAGCGGCGGGGAGGCCCGCGGTGTCGTCCACGTGGACTCGTACGGGATGGTCAC
The DNA here is from genome assembly GCA_964464675.1 of uncultured Acidimicrobiia bacterium. Lineage (GTDB taxonomy): Bacteria > Actinomycetota > Acidimicrobiia > Spongiisociales > UBA11373 > CAYXHU01. The sequence continues at coordinate 4,651 of CAYXHU010000096.1, read as the reverse complement.
GATCGCAGTGCCCGGCGGGCGAGCCGACGAGGTGTTCAACCTGAGCGAGGGAGTGGCGGTCGGCTTCCGGGTGCCGGACGGCGGCGTGGAGGGATGATCGCGCCTCAGGACACCGAGAGCAGCTGCACGGTGAACACGATGCCGGCGATCAGGATGATCACCAGCAGGAGCAGCAGCGCGAACACGGTGGCGGGTCGCATCGGCACGCCGACGTTAGCGACGAGGCAGGCGGCATGAGACGCAGCATCACGCTGCTCACCAGGGCCGGGTGCCACCTCTGCGCGGAGACGGCGCCCCGGGTGCGGCGCGCCGCTCGGATGCTCGGCATCGCCGTCGATGTGGTGGACGTGGACGCCGCAGGCCTGTCCGGGGAGTACGGCTCGCTCGTGCCCGTCGTGCTGGGGCCGGGCGGCGAACGGCTCGCGTCGGGCCGGATCGGGACCGCTGCGCTGCTGGGGAGGCTGCTCCGGGTGCGGTTCGGGATCTGATCCCCCGCACCGGTGCTATGTTCTCCCGCCCGTGAAGACCCCGGTCTCCCCTGCGACCGTGCAGCGGCTGCCGCTGTACCTGAGATGCCTCGACGAGCTCCCGGCCGACGCCGAGCGGGTCTCGTCGAGTGAACTCGCCGCGCTCGCCGGGGTCACTCCGGCGCAGGTACGCAAGGACCTGTCGTGCCTCGGCTCCTACGGCGTGCGCGGGGTCGGGTACTCGGTGGCCGGACTGACCCAGCAGATCCGGCGTGCCCTGGGGCTCACCCGGGAGATCGCGGTGATCGTGGTCGGGGCCGGGAACCTCGGGAGGGCGCTCGCCGGCTACGGGGGCTTCGGCGAGAGCGGGTTCGCGGTCGTCGGGCTGTTCGACTCGGATCCCGGGGCCGTCGGCGGGCGCGTCGGGGATCTGGTGGTCGAACCGGTGGGACGGCTGGCCGACGCGGCCCGGACGAGAGGCGCGGCGATCGGGGTCATCGCCACCCCCGCGGATGCAGCCCAGGAGGTCGCCGACCTGCTCGTCTCGGCAGGCGTCGCCTCGATCCTCAACTTCGCACCGACGGTGATCGGCGTTCCCGACGGTGTCGAGGTGCGCCGCGTCGACCTCGCCACGGAGCTCCAGGTGCTGAGCTTCTACCTGAACCGCGGCGCGTCCTGACCGGCCGGGCTCACGACCCGGTCTGCTCGGCTTCCGCCTGGTCCTCCTCGTAGCGGTTGAGGGCGACGAGGAACATGGCGAAGAGGATGAGCGATCCGAGCATGAGCGCCCCCGGCAGGATGCGCAACTCGAACGCGTTCAGGCCGGCGATCGAGGCGGGCCGCAGGCCGCGCGGGGAGTACAGGGAGTAGAGGAGACCTACGACGGCCATGAACCCGAAGAAGGCCGCCCCGGTGACGAGGAACGCCAGCCGGCGTCCCAGGTTGGTGAAGTTGATGAAGTAGATGGTGCCGACGAAGACGAGGAGTGAGCCGACGGCGACGATGATGCCGCGGACCAGCACCCCCGGGGCCGGCTCGCCGTCCGGGCCCACGTTGCTCTTGCCGACCAGGTTCTCGTAGGCGACGTCGATGACCGCCCTGACCTGCGGGATGAGCGTCGCCAGCACGACGACTGCGGCGACGATCCCGAGCCAGTGCAGAGTCGAGAGCCGGCGGCGGGCGCTCACAGCGCTCTCTCGAACTTGACGATGAGCATGAGGTCCTCCTGGCCGAGCACGGCTCCGAATCCGGGCATCCACCCGCGGCCGATTCCGTTCACGCCGTACCCGACTCCGTTCTGCGAGCCGTTCACGATGAATCCGAGATGGTCTGCTTCGTTCGGGAACTGGACCACCGAGCGGCCGTCCCGGAGCGACGGGCCGAGCGCCCCCGAACCGGCGTCCTGGGTGTACGGCAGGCCGGCGGAGTACCCGGCGGTGTGGCACCTGGCGCAGTAGGCGTTGTAGAGCGCCGCAGCCCGTTGCGCATCGGCCACGTTTCCGTCGAAAGCCTCGGCGGCGATCCGGTCGAAGTCGATCTCGTAGCGTCGCTCTACGAGCGCTTCCTCCAGGAAGGCCCGGCCGGCCTCGGCGGTCTCGACGAGGCGCTCCAGGTTGGAGACGGTGAGGCGGAGGTCCCGCTCGATGGTCTCGAACTCGATGACGACGGTCTCGGCACTGGCGAGGTCGCGGATCTGCCTGGTGCCCTGGACGGTGGAGTACGGAGTCGACGGGTCGAATGTGATCGGCTCCAGAGCCAGGGTCGCGTCCGAGGCGGGAGCCGCGGCGAGCATCTCGGCGACGAGGTCGTTAAGGACCGGCTCTGCCGCGTCGCTGAGCCCGTCCCGATCGGTGTCCCGCCCCTCGTCGTCACACGGGCGGTCGATCAGGGCCGCGGACTCCGAGGTGCACGTCCCCGGCGAGGACAGCACCTCGGCGAGTCGCTCCGGCAGGTCGGCGACCGCTTCGTACTGGTCGGGAGCGGCCCGGAGGGCGGCGAGCTCCTCGACCTGGGCGGAGATCGCCGTCTGCAGTGACGCATCGGCGGTCGCCAGACGGGTGACCTCGCGTCCGACCCGGCTCTCGGCCTGGGCGAGCACCTCCGACTGCGGCAACTGGATGGAGTCGAGATATGCGATCAGCTCGTCGAGCTGCTGCGTGTTGAGCGGTCCGCCGCCCTCGGCGCCCCATGCCGGCATCGGGCTTCCCTGGCGCCCGTAGACGAGCCAGTAGCGGACCTCGTCTTCGCTGTAGATGTAGAGCACGTCGTTGAGGGCCGGTGCGGCCCATGTGGTGGTCAGACCGCTGCGGGCCTCGACGTAGGTGGCTCCGCCGCCTCCCCCGTCGGGACCGTGGCAGTCGCCGCACTGGAACTCGACGTACCACTCGTGGCCGCGCTCGACCGCAATCTCGTCGAAGTGCTCGACGGCTGCCGCCTGGCGGCTCGACTCGTCGAGGAAGTAGACCGGGATGATGATCGCCAGCACCGCCGACGCGACCAGCGCAGAGACGAGGACGCCGTTGAGGCGGCTCGTTTCGAGCTCGGCGTCCTCCATGAAGAACGACTGGTTGAGCGCCGCCTCCTCCCGGCGGCGGGCGCGCACCCGGCCGGCGTTGACGAGGTAGGCGAGCCACGCCAACACCGCCAGGACGGCGATCGTGAGGGTGACGGCACCGAGATCCATGGTTCAGCGCTCCGGTGTCAGATGCACGACGGCCCCTGAGGGTATTCGGTGGTCTTCGCGGCGGACCGGGCGGTCTGGATGACCTGGCCGGTGTCGATGACGAGTTCGTTCGCGTCGTTCACGGTGACCACGAAGCGATCCAGGTTGCGGGGCGCCGGACCGTCTTCGTACTCGCCGTGGTAGTTGTACTTCGAGCCGTGGCAGGGGCATTCGAACCCCTGGGACGAGTCGCAGGTCGGCACTCGGCACCCCAGGTGGACGCACCGTTGCCACAGCGCCATGAGTCCCCCGGCGACCACCGGCAGCCCCTCGAACGACGACCCGGCCGGGTCGCCGCGGAACGGCACGACGTAGCTCTGGGCCGCCGAGAGGAACAGCGGCTGCACCCGGCCGTCGGGCGTGAACAACTCGGCTTCTATGTCGGCGACCTTGCCGGCGACCACCTTGCTCCCGAACCCGCCGGATCGCAGCCGGGGCCACATGAACGCCAGGGCGGCGATTCCGAACTGGGCGAGGAAGATCCCGAAGATGCCGAGGATGCCCCGGTTGAAGAACTGGCGGCGGGTCACGTCGTAGTCCTCCGCGGAGATCTCGGGCCGCGCCTCGCGCGGGTCCACCGGGGGAGACTCGGCCGGGGCTCCGACGGCCACCGGCTCGGGCTCCGGAGCGGGCTCCGGCCGCGCCATGAGCCGCTTGAGGCGGTCGGCCCATGGAACCTTGGCAGCACGGTCGGGCTCGGGGCGGCCGGCCTGGTCGTCCCGCCGGCGTGCGGCGATCGTGAACACCGCGATCGCCAGCAGCAGGGCGATCCCGGCGAAGGCGAGGGCGAGGATCTGGATGGTGCTCATAGGTCGAAGAAGATCCCGTCTCTCCAGGGGAACGTGAAGTTGAAGCCGGGGCCCCGGTAGAAGGAGCCGATGATCGTCAGGATGGCCGCGGCGACCACGAAGAACGTGAACAGCATGATGGCGAACTTGCGCTGCGACGGCTTGGTGGCCGGGTTCCGGTCGAGGTAGGGGATGATCGCCAGCCCGGCGAGGCCGAGCCCGGGGATCAGCACCCCGGCGATCTGCGGGTCGAAGTACGACAGGAGCTCCTGGAGGCCCAGGAAGTACCAGGGTGCCTTGGACGGGTTGGGCTGCTGGTTCGGGTTGGCCAGCTCGAGCAGCGGGGCGTCCTGGAATACCGAGAAGATCACCAGACCGGCCAGTACCACGAGCAGTGCCACGAACTCGATGGCGAGCAGGTGCGGCCAGACGTTGACCTTGTCGGTCGGCTGCGCCCGTACCTGCTGGATCGACTTCGCCCGGACGACGGTGAGCAGGCGCTGGGTGCGCCCTCCCTCCGGGACCGGGGAAGCCGCCGGGGCCACCGAGGTCGCCGCTGCGGCGGGTGGTGCGGCGGGAACGGCCGCCGCTGCTGGGGGTGGCGCGGCGGGTGCTTCGCCCTTGAGTTCGGCGAGGATCTCTTCGACGGGTCGGCCGGTGGCCTTGGCCTTGGC
>CAYXHU010000095.1:0-6437 GCA_964464675.1 uncultured Acidimicrobiia bacterium | reverse complement strand
CCGGAAGTAGGCCTGAAGCGGCCGCTCGATGCGGACGCCGGCCGGTACGTGTAGGAAGGTCCCGCCGGACCACACGGCCGCATTCAGCGCGGCGAACTTGCCTCGGCCGGGAGGCACCACCGTTCCGAGATGCGGCCCGACCAGGTCCCAGTGATCGCGCACCGCGGTGTCCATGTCGCAGAACACCACACCCAGCGGTTCGAGTTCGGCGCGGGTCCGCTCGTACACCACCTCCGAGTCGTACTGGGCACACAGCCCCTCCAGCTGGAGCCGTTCCGCTTCGGAGACGCCGAGCCGGTCGAAGGTGGCTCGCATCGCCGGCGGCAACGCATCCCAATCGTCGACCCGCCGCTTGGTGGGCCTGGCGTAGTAGTGGATCCCGTCGAGATCGAGGCCGGCCAGCGACGGCTCGGCCCAGGCGGGAGCGTGCAGCGTCTCGAACACCTGGAATGCCTCGAGGCGCCGCTCCAGGATCTCGGGTTGCTCGCCCTTGGCCGCCGAGATGCGCCGAATCACGGCTTCGGACAGCCCCTCCCCCACCTCGTCGGTGTACTCGAGCGGATCCCGCCACCCGAGCTCGTAGCGATCTCCCGGCCCCAGACCGTCGAGGCCGGGAGCGTTGTTCACCGGGTTCCTTCGGCGTCGTGGAATCGCTCCTCGAGGTGCGGCAACTCGCCCCGGGCGAACCGACGCACTCCCTCGTCGAGGTCGCGCACGTCGGTGAGCACCACCTCGACGCCGGCAGCGCGGAGATGCTCCGCCGCCTTCAGTCCCATGCCGCCGGCGATCACCACGTCACAGTCGGCGACCAGCTCGGCCGCCCGGCGCCCGTGCCCGGGCTCGTTGCGCCCCGGCTTCTCGCGAACCTCCCGGGAGAGCACGACACCGTCGTCGTCGATCTCGACGACCACGAAGGCCCGGGCGGCACCGTAGTGCCCGGTCAGGGCCTCGGTGTTCCTGGTGGCAACTGCGATCTTCATCTGCGTCGGCGGCCGCGCAAGCAGTCGCGCCTCCTCTACTGCGATGATACGGCGGGGAACTCGGCAGCCGTCGGGCACGCCCACCGGGTGATCGGCTCTCGGGTCAGGCCAGCCCGTAGGCCTCGACGATCTCCGCGGCCCAGCCGGCCGCACGGCCCACGACACCGGGGCAGTGCACGTCGTGGGCCCCGGCGTCGTGGAATCGGCGGGATTCCTCCGGATCGGCAATGTAGTAGGAGCGGCCCATCACCCGGGTCTGGACGTCACGGCACGTGACGGACCCGTACTCGTCGAGGAACCGCCGACGGAGCTCCCGCACCATGGCGGCGGTCTGCAGGCGGACCCCCTCGGGGTCGGCGAAGTCGTCCCGCTCCCGGCCCAGCAGCTGACCGAAGAACATGCCGGCGCCCACGTAGGCGCCGCAGCTGCCATCGCAGGCCAGGCCCCCGCCGCCGGCAAGACCGGTGGCCGCCCGGAACACCGCATCGTCCCTGGCGTCGAAGGCGTCTTGGAGTGCCGCCAGCACGCACTGGGCGCAGCCCCGATAGGTGCTCTCGTACGCCCAACCCGCCTCGTAGGCCCGCTCCGCTGCGGTGGAAGCCACGACCCTCGCTCCCGGTCGGTGTCTCCCACAGGGTATCCGGCGCGACCACGACCCTGCCGGTGGAGGCCCCCTCACCTCGGGAGGCGGGCTGCCGGTCGGCCGGGACCCCGCGTCCCCCGGCCGCAGCACGTGACCCCCGGTCGGCGGGCACTGCCTTTCCCGACCGCAGCAGAGCGATCCGCGTCCCGCATCGACGCCGGCACCTTTCCCTCATCGAGACGCGGGTGTGCCGGCGGCCGGGACTGGGGGCCGCCGCCGGCGCCGTCGGCCGACGCCGCACTCGCCGATTCAGGGGTGCGGGGGCAACGACCCGGTGGCCTGGTGCAGCAGTCGCGCCTCGTCGAGGTACCCGATGAGGCCGTCGGCGACGTTCCTTCCCAGGGGTAGTTCCGCGATTGCTCCCGGGCGGGTGGACAGGATGTGGGCGAGGGTGTGCTGAGGGTTGCGGAACAGGTCCGTCAGCAGTGGTCCCTCGACTCGGATGAGTTCCCGAGATGTCACGACGGCCGCGGCGATGCAGCGGGCATGCCGGGCCCGGTAGCCGCGGTCGTGCTCGACGACCTTGCCGGTCAACTCGACGAGCCCGAACGCCCAGCGCCGGCCGGGCCCGGGGAGCCCGACCTCGTCTACGAGCCGGTCGATGCGCTTGACGGCGTAGATACCGCACGGGGGCCGGCTGCATCCCTCGGTGTGCGGAACGCCGTCGTCTGTGGGTCGGTCGGGGCGGCGCAGGCATCGGGCGGTCAGCTCCGCGGCGGGCCACGCCTGGCGGGCCCCGTACAGCGCGTCGGCCACGTTCCACACGCGGAATCCGAGGATCGCCTCGGGGGACCAGAGCACCGGGAGCCCGGCCGGCCGGGGCGGGCGGCGGTGCTGTTCGGCCCGGTGCCGGGCGCGCTGGCCGGACGAGGCCGCCAGCTGGTGGGCCCGCTGCTGGAGCTGCTGCAGCCCGGCGAGTGCTTCCCGTTCGCGGAGCTCCCTGATCTGGTCGGCGACCGCCATGCCGGTCAGGCGGCGCCGGACCGCTACGGAGACCGGGGTGGTGCCCGGGTCCAAGCCGGCACCGTGCTCCAGTGCCCGGAGTTGAGCCTGCAGGGCGGCGAGCTCGGCGAGCTCCCGGGTCGGGTCGGCGGTGCTGCGATCACTCATCGGCGGGTCGTGGGGTGGGCACCATACCGAAGCGAACGTCTGTTCGACAAGTGCGCGAAACCGGCTCTTGGCCCCCACACCAGACCCGCTCTCACGCAGTGAGATTGGTCCGTGGGGGTGCGAAAGCTCAGAAGACCCAGTCTGTGGCGACCGCTGTTCCGTCGGCTGTGACGAACCGCAGCCGGAAGGGGCTCCCCGGCACGAGCGTGAACTCGTAGCCGCCGGACTCGTCGAGCGGTTGCGTCCGCTGGTTGCCCAACTGGTCGAGATGGATGGCGCCCGGCGACGCGGGGATGAGGCGGCCAACGATGTGGGGAGCCTCCCGCGCCGGGAGCGGCTCCGGGGGCGATGCGCTCGGGACCGGGCACGGTCCGCCCGCCCCAAGTACCGAAGAGCAGGAGATCGTCGATTGGGCCTTCGGCTTGGACGAGGCGGCCGGGCTTCACCTCCCGGAGGTAGAGATCGGCTTCCACGTCACCGACGCACCCTGCCGCGGCTTCAGGGGCTACTACGAGCCACGTACCGAGGGCCCCGACATGATCACGGTGTGCAGCTGGCACGAACGGGACGTGCTGCGAGACGCCTGAAGACGGAAGACCATCGTCCACGAGCTCGCCCATGCATGGACCCACGCCCATATCTCAGACATTGAGCGGCAAGCCTTCGCGGCCCTGCGCGGGGTCGACACCTGGAACGACTACTCACTTCCATGGGAGGATCGGGCCAACGAACACGCATCGGAGATCATCACCTGGGGACTGCTGGACCGCCCGGTTCGCATCGACAGCCGCATAGGCGGCGACACCTGCCGCGAGCTCGCCGACGGCTTCCGGTTCCTCACCGGCGCCGAACCCACCAACGGGCTCCTGCACAGTTGCGGGTGATGCCGATCAGCCCTCCCTGCCACCGGTCGGTGCCGTGAACATTGTCACTCGCTGGAGCCGGTGTAGCCGGCGGTGATCACCAGACTCGAGAACATCGCCTCGGCGAGGTCGGCGGCGCCGGCGACGACGTAGAGCGTCTCGGGAACCGAGAGGATGAATCCGTAGCCGGCGCCGTCGGCGACGGTCACCCCCAACAGTGCACGCACCGCCGTTCCATCGCCGTCCTCGAACCTGAGATCGACGAACCGCCACACCAGCCCGCCCTGCTCGACCTCGTAGTCGTCGGCGAACACGACCGAATCGGGTGCTTCTTCCAGCAGGTAGTCGAGGTAGTCGTCGATCGTGGCGCCCGGCTCGAGCACGTCCTCGCCAAGGCTCACCCCGGCGAAGAGGCCACTGATCACCGGTGACTCGAAGTTGACGAACTCCTCGGACTCTCTGACGTCCCAGTCTGCCGGATAGTCGATGATGAACCGACCCTCCGGATCCTCGTACCTCGTCAGCGCGGTCACGTCGTCGGTGGCGGCTTCGATCTCGATTCCGGGATCGTTGATCGCATCCACGCGGAACTCCAGCTCCAGCGTCAGGCCACCGTCCCCGATCTGGGACTCACCCGCCAGCGACCCCTGGAGCACAGCCCCAGTAGCCGTGTCCACGACGAGCCGGATCGACAGAGGGGCGAAGCCTCCCAGGTCGCTGATGGAGTAGCCGAAGAGCGGCACGAACTCGAACGCGTACTCCTCTTCGAGCACGTAGACGTTGACGGCAACGCCGCCTTCGACCCGTGACTCGGCTTCGGTGGCTCTCAGCGTGGCGAGCATCCCCGCCGTGGGGATGATCGCGCCGCCGGCAGTGGACATCACTCCGAAGTGGTCGTTCACCTCGTCTTCGAGATCTTCGTTGACGATGGTGCCGTCCTCTTCGATGATCGCCTCGTCGCCCACCGCGACGGCGCGAAAGACGACGGACTCGACCGTGGAGGTGCCATCCGACCCGGTCTCGATCGCCTCGCCGCTGACCACGACCTCGTGGTGATCGGGTGCCAGGTACGCGCCCGTGAGCGTCCCGGAGAGCGTGGTCGCCTGGTCGCCGGTGACGTCGAGAACGAACGAACCAGACCAAGCCAGGGAATCCACCATCGGCTCGTCCGGCAAGGCGGCGACCGGAGAATGCGTCGTGGTCGTCGTCGAGGGCGGCACCGTCGTGGTGGTGGTCGACGGCGGCACCGTCGTGGTGGTGGTCGCGGGTGCGATCGTCGTGGTGTCGACGGCGGTGCTGGTCGTCGTGAACAGGGCGTCGTCGTCGCCACACCCGGCGACGATCAGAATGAAGGCGGCGAGGACGATGACACGGCGCACGAGTGCACCCCCTTGCGGTCGACGGCCCTCCGACGGTACCCGACTCCAGGAAGGCTCGGCCATCGGTCCTGCGGTGGAGAGCGACCGCTCCACGGCGCACCCCATCGGCTCTGCCGTCTCGGCGGGTGCGGCCTAGAGCCGCGCCCTCCGGCCCGGCATCTGCAATACGCCGAGGTTCATCTCGGCGGCGGCGTCCGCGACGGGCTCCGCCGCACGCAGCACGGCTTCCAGCGTGTCGAGGCCCTTGTCCGACCGGTGGAGCAACTGGGCGAGTGCCGGCCGCCGGGCCGGGAACAGCGCCACCTTGTAGCGGTCGAGCCCTGCTTCTCTGCGGGCGAGTTCGAAGGCCTCGGGCATGCCGCCGAGCTCGTCGACGAGCCCCAGGTCCTTGGCGGCCTGCCCGGACCAGATGCGCCCTTTGGCGATCTCGTGGACCTGGGACGGTTCGAGTCCCCGGCCCGCGGCGACCACGCCGACGAACCGGTCGTAGATGTCGTCGAGGATGGCATCGACGCGCTCCCGCTCGACCGGGGAGTAGTCCTGGAGTGACGAGGAGAAGCCGGCGCTCTCACCGACCGTGACACCGTCGAATGCCACACCGAACTTCGCCCACGCCCCCGACACGACGAGCTTGCCGAACACGACACCGATCGAGCCTGTGACCGTGCCGGGCCGGGCGACGATGCGGCGGCACCCGACGGCAACGTAGTAGCCGCCCGATCCCGCCACGTCGCCCATCGTGGCCACCACCGGCTTGCCCTGCTCGGCGGCCCGCACCGTCTCCCGCCAAATCGCCTCGGAGGCCACGGCGCTGCCGCCCGGGCTGTCGATTCGGAACACGATCGCCTTGACGGACTTGTCGTCGATCGCCTCCCGCAACGCCCGGGTCACGTCGTCGGATCCCATCCCCGGCTGCCGGGTCAGCGGATCGAAGCCCGAGGACCCCCGCTTCACGGCCCCGGTCCCGTAGACGAGGGCGATCGTCTTGCCGCGGCGGTGGACGCGGCCGGCCCGCTTCAGGTAGGCGGCGGCGTCGAGGCGGCGGTGCTGCTTCCCGGCCAGAGCCTTCATCCGCTCAAAGACCTCGTCCCGGTACAGCAGGTCGTCGACCAGGCCCGCATCCTTCGCCTCTGCAGCTAGCAACGGGGCCCGGTCCACGGCGGCTCGCACCGCGTCTTCGCGCAGCTCCCGGTCTGCGGCGATGGCCGCCACGAGCTGGTCGAACTGGTCGCCGACCACCGCCGCCGCCGCTTCGCGGGCCGGTTCGGGCATGTGGTCGTCGGTCAGCCGGTACTTGGCGGCCTTGTACTCGTGGCGGTGGTCGAACGACGGCACGATCCCCGCCTTGGCGAACATCCCGCCGAGGAACGGCCCGCGGGCATCGATTCCGGTGATCCCGAGGTCCGAGGCCGGCTGCAGGTAGAACTCGCCGAAGGCCGCCGCGACGGCCATCTCGGGCAGG
>CAYXHU010000094.1:0-6462 GCA_964464675.1 uncultured Acidimicrobiia bacterium | reverse complement strand
CGTGCCCGACTCCGGCGCCCCGCTCCTTAAGGACTTCGTCGACGAGGGGCTGGTGAGGGCTCGCCCAGATACTGCCGGAGAGGGCGAGGAGATGGCCGAGGCGATCGCAGTCGACGCGCTGGCGCGCTCCGGCGACTCGCGGGGGCTGTCCCTGGCGCTGGGGGCGATTCGCGGCCGGAGCAGAGCGGAGGCCGAACTCCACGAGCACCGGGTGAGGCTCCGGTCGGTGCGCCGCCAACTCCGGCTGACGGAGAGCCAGCGCGACGAGCTGATCGAACACCGAGACAGGGCACTCGAGCAGGCTGCAACCACCCAGGAGACGCTCGAGGAGACCGCCCTCCAACGCGACGAGCTGATCGAGGACCGGGACCGGGCACTGGCGCTCCTCGACGACGAGCGGAGGGCCCGCCGGGTGGTCGAGGAGACCGTGCAGGCGGCCGAGGAGGCCAGGGCGGTGATGGGTGCCCGGCTCGAAGGAGTGCGGCGCACCCTGGAGACGACCACCGCCCGCTATGAACGGCTGCAGGGCGCCTATGCACGCACCGTGCGCGGCAGAGTCGGCCGCGTGGTGCGGCGCCGGCGAGGCCGGGGGAAGGGTTGACGATGAGGCTGGCCCTCCTGCTGTCGCGGGTTCCGTCCAGGAGCGAGGTGCGCCGCTTCCCGCTCGACGACCGGTCGATCCTGGACGCGGTGCGGTCGGGACACGACGTGGAAGCGTTCGTGGACCTGGACACCGATGGTGCGGAGGCGCTCCGGGACGCCGGTGCGGCGGTGTCGGTCGCCCCGAAGCGCGGTGCGTTCACGACGGGAGACGGCCGGGTGCTCACCGACCGGCACACGGTTGCCACCTCGATGACGGCAGCGCATCGGGACCGACCCTTCGATGCGATCCTCGTGAGCGACGACATCCCCGTCGATCCGGCCTGGTACGAGCCCGAACTGGCGGCGATCCCGCGCGGAGTGGTGCTCGGCGCAGGGCCGGTCGGAGACCACCGGCTCGTGTTCGGGCATCCCGGGCTGTCGGAGTCGTTCGGCATGGAGTCCTGGAGGATCACCGGGGTGATCGGGACCGCCGATTTCGTCGTCTCCGACTCCGATCCTTCCGACTACGGGTTGTCGGGACCGCTGCCTCCGTGGTTCTCCTGGGGAACGATCCCCGAGCTTGCCGGGCCGCCCTCCGGCGGGCCGGCGGTGGCAGGCGTGGTCGCGCTGGGTGAGACGCCGGTCGGATACGGGACGCTCGCGGCGCGCGTCGGCGGGGCCGTGCCGATCGCCGAGACGACCACCGTCGTCGTGGTCGCTCCGGATGCCGCAGTGGGCGGCGACGGCGTCGGTTCACTGATCTCCGCCGGCATCCCGGCGGGGCGAGAACTGAACGTGATCGTCGCCCATCCGGGATCGGACGGCGTCGCCGCAGCCCTGCTCGGCACGGCGGATGTGATCGTGGCAGCCCGACCGGCCGATCTCGCGGCGCCGATCCTGCGGGACTTGGACCGGCCGGTGGTGCTCCTCGACGGCGGGCCGGTGCGGCGGACGTCGCCGGTGTGGGAGGAGACGGTCACCCGGCGCACGCAGCCGGGGACGAGTGCCCTGGTGCAGGGGGACGGCCCCAGGGGGGATGTGATTGCCGCAGTGGAGGACGCGTTCGCCGCCGGGGGCGAACGCGTGGTCCTATACGACGCGGCAGCGGCCCCGACCGCCCTCGAGATCGCCGGGATCCCCAGGCTCGAGGGAGCGGACCTGGTCGTGGTCGGGGCGGCCTCGGGCATCTACGGCGAGCCGAGCCTCGAGGAGATCGCTCCGGGGGTGGTCGGCGTCTCGCGACGGTGCTGGCCGTCGGTGCGGCGCCGCCTTGCGATCACGGGGTCGGTCTGGGAGCTGCAGGTGTGGATGCTCGGGCTGTCGTCGGTTCCCCACGCGACGCTCGCCGTCGTGCCCGGGCGGAGCCGCAAGTGGGAGAGCCTCCCCACGGCGAACGTGACCGGGATTCCGACGTGGGTGACGTCGTCGGGCCTGCTGCCGGTTCCGGATCTGTCAGGAATCGGAATCGCCCGGGAGGCGGTGCCGCCGCTCGGCGACGAGGTGACCCCCGAGACGCTCGTACGCCGCTGGGTCATGCAGCGGTCCTGGGCACAGCGCGCCCGCCTGGCGCTCCCGGCCAAGGGCGGGTTGCTCCGGCGCGCCATGAAGGGACGGTGGTGATGGGCAGGCCATCGGTCTCGGTGACCGTCGCCCAGTGGAACAAGACCGATTTGACGGTGCGTGCCGTCGAGTCGGTGCGCCGGTCCGACTACGACGGCGACATCGAAGTGCTGGTGTGGGACAACGGCTCCGACGGAGGTCCCGGGCCGGTGGCCGACCGCAGCGACGTCCGCCTGTTCGCCCATCACGAGAACATCGGCTTCGGGCCGGCGCACAACCGGATGGCTGTAGAGGCGACCGGAGACCTGCTGCTCGTCCTCAACAACGACGTGGTGCTCGACCCGAGGTGCATCGGGGCGCTGGTGGCCGCCCTGGCTGACGATCGGCGGCCGGGTGCGGTCGGGCCTCAGTACCGGGCGTTCGACGGCCGGCCGATGGAGGCCGGAGGGTACGTGGGAGTGTCCGGCGACGGCTGGCAGCTCTTCAAGGGGACGATCCCACCTGAGTCCCTCGTGACGCGGCGATTCGAGGCCCACTACTCGTCGGCGACGTGCCTGCTGGTGCACCGCGAGGAGTTCCTCGAACTCGGCGGGTTCGACGACCTGTTCGCTCCGGCCTACTACGAGGACACCGATCTGTGCTTCAAGCTTCGAGCCCGGGGGCGTCCGGTGCTCATCGAGCCCGCCGCAGTCTGCTTCCACTACGAGGGGGCGACCGGAGGCAAGGACACGTCTCAGGGCTTCAAGGCGTTTCAGGTCCGAAACCGCGGGAGGTTCCTGGAGCGCTGGTCGGCCGCCCTCGGCGAGATGGACGGCCCGGCGTCGTTCACGCTGGCCTTGACCGAGGCACTGCGGAGCGGCCGGGGGGGACGCCTGGTGCTCTGGCTGAGCCCACACCTTCCCCGCGTGGACCGGGAGGCGGGGCACCTGCGCATCGTGCGCATGATCGAGCAGCTGCAGCGTTCCGGAGCTGTGGTGGGGATGTGGATCCAGCATCCCTTCGACGTCGAACGCTACGGGCGGGTGCTGCGCGATCTGGGGGTCCCGTGGATGGGCAGCGACGAGGTGTGGCGGTGGCGGCTGCCCTCCGAGGCGCCACGCGTACTGGAGACGCTCGAGCAGGTGCTCGAGGCGGTGGCGTGGGACACGGTCGTCGTGTCGTTCCCCGACCTGGCAGCCGCCACGATCCCGACGATCAGGCGGATCAGGCCGGCGGCGGCCGTGGTGGTGGACAGCCCCGATCTGCACTTCCTCCGAGAGGAACGGGGGAGGCTGCTGGGGATCACCGCCGGGGACACGGGCAAGGAGCAGGAACTCGCCGTGTACCGATCGTCCGACGGCGTGGTGACCGCGTCGGACGTCGAAGCCGCCGTGCTCGACGAGGAGATCCCGTCGGTGCCCGCGCTCTCGTTCCCGGTGGCAGCCGAGGAACCGAAGATCACCGACAGGGGCCCGGGGCGGAACGCCCTGTTCCTGGGCAACTTCGCCCATACCCCGAACCTCGACGGCATGATGTGGTGGCTGGACGAGATCCAACCCCGCGTGCGGGACCTGCTCGGAGAGGAGTTCACGGTCAGGGTCGTCGGATCCGGCTCGGAGCAGCACGCCGGCGAGTGGGGGCGCCGGACCGACGTCGTGGGATGGGTCCCCGACCTGGCCGACGAGTTCGATGCCACCAGGGTGTTCGTGGTGCCGCTACGGTTCGGCGCCGGCACGAAGGGCAAGATCACCGTCGCCCTCGCACACGGCGTTCCGGTGGTCACGACGCCGATCGGCGCCGAGGGGTTCGGAGACCCGATCCTCGGGGCACTGCGGGTCTGCGGCACGGCCGAGGAGTTCGCCGCGGCCGTCGCGGAGTTGATGAGCGACGACGAGGCCTGGGCGGAGGCCCGCTCGGGGACGGTCGCCGCGGCGTGGGCGGCATGGGAGAGGCAGCAGGATCTGGGAGTGGGCTTGGCGAGTTGGATGGAGAGGCGCAGGCCGCTCGGCCTGGAGGCAGAACGGAGAAGCGGGGCTTCGAGATGAGCATCGAGATCACCGAGCGGCCTGTGTTCGTGCTGGGTGCTCCCCGTTCGGGCACCAGCATGATGCAGTGGGCGCTGCGGCAGCATCCGAACCTGTGGGGCGGGCAGGAGAGCGACTTCCTGGTACCCATGACGCGTGCGTTGCGCGACGTGTGGGAGTTCGGCCGCACCCGAGGAAAGCTGCATTGGATCTCCGGCCAGGAGGTCGGTTGGGAGGAGTTCCTCAGGCATGTCGGGTACGGGGTGAACAGCCTCTACACGGATCGCTCCGGAGGACTGCGGTGGGTGGAGCAGACTCCCCAGTACACGCTGCACCTCGAGGAGATGGCCCTGCTGTTCCCGGGTGTGCAGTTCCTCGTGATGGTGAGGGACGGGCGCCAGGTGGTGGAGTCGCTGCGCCACTTCGTGAACCCGGTGCCGTTCGACGAGGCGTGCCACATCTGGACTCGGTTCAACGAGGCGGCCCGGGAGTATGCGCAGTCGGCCCCACAGGGGCGCATCCACTTCGTCTCGTACGAGCGCGCCGTGCTCGACACAGAGGCCGAGATGAGGCGGGTGTTCGAGTTCATCGGAGAGCCCTACGCACAAGCTTCGGTGGACCGGATCACCAGCCGCGCACCGATGAACTCGTCGTTCGTCGGGGAGGGGAAGGAGCAGAAACTGGCGCCGCGCTGGACGGCGTGGACCCACGCCGAGAGGGAGCTGTTCGTGGACGTCGCGGGCCCGCTGCTGCTCGACCTCGGATACGAGCCCGATCACACCTGGACGAACCGGGAGCCGGTCGATGCATGAGATGACGCCCGATCCGATCATCGTGTTCGGGGCCCCCCGGTCGGGGACCACCTACCTGAACGCGATCCTCAACGCCCACCCCGACGTGTTCGTGACCCACGAGACCAGGGTGTTCGCCTGGCTCCACCGGGTGCTGCGGGTGGTGACCACGCAACCGCAGATGCTCAACACCCACAGGACCGAGTACGTGGAGCATCTGGAGAGGACGCTGCCGGACGTGGTGCGGTCGTTCTACCGGGAGCTGCGCCCGAACGTCAGGTACTGGGGGGACAAGAACCCCCACTATGCGTCGCCGGTGAACGAAGGTTGCCTCGACACGATCCTGGCGCTCTTCCCGGGCACCCGCTTCCTGCACATCATCCGGGACGGCCGGGACGTCGTGACCTCGCTGATTCGCAAGAAGAACCCGAAGGGCGAGTCGTGGACGACCTTCGAGGAGGCGCACCGGATCTGGCTGGAGCACATCGGCAACGGCCGCGCCTTCGTGGCGGCGCACCCCGACATCTCTCTGGAGATGCGCTACGAGGAGTTGATCGGCGACGACCTGGGCCACGCCCGCCGGGCGTTCGAGTTCCTCGAGATCCCGTTCTCAGCAGCGGTCGCCGAGTTCTGCGAGGGGCAGGTGCGGGAACGGACCCCGCTGAGCGGCCCGACCCGGGACCTGTCCGACGCAGGCCGCTCCGAGTGGTCGGAGGTGCTCGACGAGGAGCAGCAGACCCGGAGCATGGAGCTCATCGGCGAGGAGCTCCGCTCGCTCGGGTACGTCTGAGGACCCGCCGGGAGCGCGTTCGGTAGCCTGGGCGGGCGAGCGATCGGGAGGAACTGATGGAGGAGCCCGCTGTCCAGTTGTCGGACGACGACGATGCTGCAGCCGCAGCGCCCGGCCCCCGCATCGGCGCCGAGCACCGCAACAAGAAGGGGAAGCTGAAGCGCGCCTTCTACGAGGAGGAGCTGTCCAAGCTGCAGATCGAGTTGGCCAAGCTGCAGTCGTACATCAAGAACCGGGGCCTGAAGGTCGTGGTGATCTTCGAGGGTCGGGACGCCGCCGGGAAGGGAGGGGTCATCAAGCGCATCGCCGAGCGGCTCAATCCTCGCGTCTGCCGCATCGTGGCGCTCGGCACGCCCACCGAGCGGGAGAAGACGCAGTGGTACTTCCAGCGCTACGTCGAGCAACTCCCGGCCGCGGGGGAGATGGTCCTCTTCGACAGGTCCTGGTACAACCGGGCCGGGGTGGAGCGGGTCATGGGGTTCTGCGGCGAGGACGAGTACCTCGAGTTCCTCCGGTCGTGTCCCGAGTTCGAGCGGATGCTGATCAGATCCGGGATCATCCTGCTCAAGTACTGGTTCTCGGTGAGCCGCGGCGAGCAGGAACGCCGCTTCCAGGACCGGATGACGGATCCGAAGAAGCGATGGAAGCTGAGCGACATGGACCTGGAGTCGCGCCTCAAGTGGGAGGACTACTCCAAGGCCAAGGACGACATGTTCGCCTACACCGACATCAAGCA
>CAYXHU010000093.1:0-6463 GCA_964464675.1 uncultured Acidimicrobiia bacterium | reverse complement strand
TTCTTCATGCGGGAGGGCCACCCGATGCTGTGGAGCCTCGGTTGGCAGCGGGAGGACGGCGCGCTCGTGGTCGAGTGTCCCTACTTCGAGACCGCAGAGCCCGTCATTGATGATGAGGGGCGCTCCTATGCCGGGGAAGGCACCATCGAGCACTCCCGCACCTACGAGTGGAACCACGGGATCGCCGAAGTGTTCACGGCGCTCACGAATGCGGGGCTCTCGGTGACGGCGATGCGCGAGCACCGGGAACTCGAGTGGCAGGGGCTGCCCCACATGTCCCTCCACGAGGACGGGCTGTGGCGGCTTCCCGCCGCGCAGCGCGATCTCGTCCCGCTGATGTGGTCGATCACGGCCGTGAGCCGGCCCTGAGGGCGCTCACAGCGCTACCGGTGCCCGCCTCGCCCCGTGGATCGCGATAATCGCACCATGCGGATCCTCGTCGTCGAAGACGAAGTGCGCCTCGCCGAGGCGTTGAAGCGCGGGCTGGAGGCCGAGGGGTTCGAGGTGGACCTGAGCCACACCGGGACCGAAGGCCTCGAGATGGCCCTTTCCGGGGGGTACGACGCCATCGTGCTCGACATCCTCCTGCCGGGCATGAACGGCTACAAGGTGTGCGCGGCGATCCGGGATGCCGACGACTGGACGCCGATCCTCATGCTGACCGCCAAGCAGGGCGAGTACGACGAGGCCGAGGCGCTCGACACCGGCGCCGACGACTTCCTGTCGAAGCCGTTCTCCTACGTCGTGCTGGTGGCCCGGCTGCGGTCGCTCGTGCGCCGCGGCAGAGGGATGCGCGCCGCAGCCGTCGAGGTCGGCGACCTCTACCTCGACCCGGCATCACGGACCGTGACCAGGCAGGGGACCCCGATCGAACTGACCCCCAGGGAGTTCGCCTTGCTCGAAGCGCTCATGCGCCGCAGTCCCGACGTCGTGCCCAAACAGGAGCTGCTCGACACGGTGTGGGGCGCCGACGTGGACGTCAACGTCGTCGAGGTCTACATCGGCTACCTGCGCCGCAAGATCGACCGGCCCTTCCAGACCGCGTCGCTCGACACGGTGCGCGGCGTCGGGTATCGGATCGTCGCCGACGCATGAGCCCTCGGTTCCGATCGGTCCGATCCCGGGTCACCACGATCACGACCGTGGTGGTGGGGACGGCGCTGGCCCTGGCCGGTGCCGGGTTGCTCACGCTGTCGCGCCGCTCCCTGGTGGACGACGTGCGCGGTGTGCTCGGCGACAACCTGTCGGGGGCGCGCGACGTGCTCAACACCAGCGTGGTCACCGAGCTCACCCTGCTCCGCCTCGGACAGGAGGTCGAGCCGGAGGCGGCCCTGGACACCGAGGTTCCCGAGGAGTGCCGACCGGTCCTGGTGGAAGCGTACGGGCGGGTGGTTCGCCCGTTCTCGACCTACCAGCAGCTCGGCGACCTCGGCCCCGACGCATCCGCCGCCTTCGAGGCGTGTGCCGCCGCCTCCGACCCGTTTCGCGTCTCGGCGATCGAGGTGTGCGAGTCGGAGGCGGTCGCCGCCCTGGGAAACCCCGACGTGTCCTATGCCGAGTACCTGCGCCTCCTCGGCTCGGAGAGCTACCAGGAGGCATACCAGGACTGCCTCGTCGAGCAGCTGAGGGCCGACGACGCGGTGGCCGCCGCCGCCGAGGTCTGCGATCCCGTGCTCGACGAAGCGTTCGCCGGGATCGACGTGCTCGACACTGAGGAGGTGGACCGCAGGATCGAACGCCGTCTCGGCGAATACGCGGCCTGCATGCGCGGCGCTGGGGTCCCCTCGTACCCGGACCTGAGCGTGACCGCCGGGGCAGAGGGCATCTCGGTGCTCGCCGGCGCCAGCGGGGCGGCGGTGGTGCTCCCCTCGCTCGCCTCGGTCCGGGCCGGGGTCGACCGGTTCGGCACCACGGTGGCGGTCGTCGTGCCGCTCATCGTCCTCGACCTGGCCGTGCTGACGTGGTTCCTGGTCGCCCGGGCGCTACGGCCGGTGGAAGAGATCAGGACGGAGGTCGATCTCATCAGAGGCGGGGAGCTCGACCGGCGAGTCCCGGAAACCGGAGCCGGCGATGAGATCGACCGTCTGGCCGCGACAATGAACAGGATGCTCGACCGCCTCGAGAAGGCGACGGAGCGGCAGCGCCAGTTCGTGTCGGACGCGAGCGACGAGCTGAGGAGCCCGCTCGCCAGCCTCCGCACCCAACTCGAGGTGGCCGTTGCGCATCCCGAACGGGCGGAGTGGGCGGAGGTCGCCGCCGGTGTGCTCGAAGAGGGCGGGAGGATGGAGGCGCTCGTCGACGACCTGCTGGCCCTGGCACGGGCCGACGAAGGCGCCGTCGAAGCCAGCGACGACCTGGTGAGCCTCGGGGATCTCGCCCGGGACGAGACCGTGGGGCGCCCGGAGCCGCCCGCCTACGACGTGACCCTGGTCCAACCGGCCACGGTGCACGGCGACGAGGGAGCACTGCGGCGGGTGGTGCGCAACCTCCTCGACAACGCGGCCCGCCACGCCGCGTCGATCGTCCGGGTCGAGGTCGTCGGCGACGACGAGTCCGTGCTCCTGGCGGTCGAGGACGACGGGGCCGGGATCTCCGAGGAGGATGCCGAGCGGGTCTTCGAGCGCTTCACCAGGCTCGAAGAGGCGAGGACCCGGGACGCCGGGGGAACCGGCCTCGGGCTGGCGGTGGTTCGTGCCGTGGTCGAGGCACACGGCGGCACCGTACGCATCGTGCGCGGGAGCCTCGGCGGGGCAAGGGTGGAGGCCCGGATCCCCAAGAGCAGAGAGCAGTGACCGGCGCTGCTGCGGCATGCGGCACGAAGCGTGCCGGGTCGGCCCTCATCGACCGACTAGCGTCGGTGGGGCAGATCACGGGGGAGTGATGGCGGCGCTGGGTCTGGTGGCGGCGTATCTGATCGGATCGGTCCCGGTCTCGTTCCTGGTCGCCCGCCTCGCCTCCGGCACCGACCTGCGCACCTTCGGGAACCGCACGATCTCGGGCACCAACGTGGGCCTGTCGTCGGGTTTCCCGGCGATGGCGGTCGCCGGCCTTCTCGACATCGCCAAAGGGGCGGTGGCCGTGCTGCCCTTCACCTCGAAGCCCGGCTGGGCTGCGGCCGCGGCGGCGTGTGCCGTGATCGGGCACAACTGGTCCGTGTTCCTGGCATTCTCGGGCGGCCGCGGGATCTCGCCTGCAATCGGGGCCACCGCGGTGCTCGCCTGGCCGGGAGCCGTCGTGCTGGTGCTCGGGCTCGTCGTCGGCAAGCTGTCGGGGTACACCGCGCTGGGCTCCTTCGTCGCTCAGGTCTGCCTGCCGGTGGTGACGGGATGGACCCACGGGACCGACGGTGTCTGGCTGGGCGTGGCGCTGCTGATCCCCATGTGGCTGAAGCGCATGGTGGGGAACGAATCGCCGGCCGGCGGGTATCGGCCCGGCGTGGTGCTGTACCGGCTGGCGAGAGACCACGACCGTGTCTGAGGCTCGGCCGGGAGGGCGATCGTGCCGGTCCGGGTGATCACCGACAGCGCCGCGGCGCTGGGGGCCGGGGTGGCCGCCGAGCACGGTGTGGTCGTCGTGCCGATCAGGGTGGTGATCGGAGGCACGGCCCACCAGGACGG
This sequence comes from uncultured Acidimicrobiia bacterium, assembly GCA_964464675.1. GTDB lineage: Bacteria > Actinomycetota > Acidimicrobiia > Spongiisociales > UBA11373 > CAYXHU01. Next base: position 2,846 of record CAYXHU010000093.1, on the reverse strand, counting down.
TGAGGTGCCGCTCTCGGAGGTGGTGTCGCGGGTCCACGACGGTGTCACCACCTCCGGCCCGCCTCCGGGGGCCTTCCTCGAGGCTCTCGACGGAGCCGAGGACGGCGCGGTGATCATCACCGTGGCCGGGGCCCTCAGCAGCACGCTGGTGTCGGCGGGGATCGCCGCGGGACGGGTGCCGGTGGACGTGCGCCTGGTGGACACCGGCACGGCCGCAGGCGCCCAGGCCTTGGTGGCGCTGCATGCCGCCGAGGTCGCCGCGCAGGGCGCCTCGCTCGAAGAGGTCGAGGTCGCCGCCCGGCGGGTCGCCGGACGGTCCAGGCTCCTCGGGATGCTCGAGACGCTCGACTACCTGGTCCGGGGCGGCCGAGTGAACAACATCGTCGGGCTGGCGGGCCGGCTGGGCGTGCGTCCGCTGTTCGAGCTGTCCGGCGGGAAGATCCACCGGCTTCGCCCTGCGTTCAGCACTCGCGGCGGTCGCCGGCGACTGCTCGGAGAATGGCACCGTTCCCGGGTTCCGGGGGCCCGGGCGCACGTGATCGCGCTGCACGCCATGGCCGAGGACGGGGCCCGGTGGCTGCTCGACGCCGTGTGCCGGGAGTGCGACCCGGCGACCGCGCTGGTGAGCGAGTTCGGTGCGGGCATGGTGGTCCACACCGGTCCCGGGTTGATCGGACTGGCCTGGTGGTGGGAGGACGAGCTCTGAGGACCCCGCGCTACGAGGTCATCGAGCACACCGCAGATGCGGCGATCATCGCCTACGGGGACACGCCGGCCGACCTCTTCGAGAACGCGGCGTACGGCATGTTCGACATCATGTTCGACCTGGACGCGGTGGCCGGGTCCTCGAGCCGTCCCGTGGTGGCCGCCGGCGACTCCCTCGAAGACCTCCTCGTGGCCTGGCTGTCGTCCCTGCTCGCCGAGGCGGAGATCGCCGGTCTCGTGTTCTGCGGCTTCACGGTCGATCGCCTCGAGGAAGGGGGCGTCCAGGGCTCGGCTCACGGTGCCCCGGTCTCCGGCGTGGAGCTGCTCGGGCCTCCGGTGAAGGCGGTCACCTACCACGACCTTGCCGTGGTCGAGGTCCCCGAGGGCTGGTGGGCACGCGTCGTGTTCGACGTCTGACCCGTACGATTGGGGGGATGGAGGCACGGCGGGTCGGCGACGTGGTGTGGGAACTCGAGCCCCGCGGCGGGATGCGGGTCCCGGGCCGGGTCTTCGCCACCCCGGAGCTGTTCGAGCGAGCCGCCCACGACCGGGCTCTCGATCAGGTCGCCAACGTGGCGCACCTGCCCGGGATCGTCGGGGCGTCCTTCGCCATGCCGGACATCCACTGGGGCTACGGGTTCCCCATCGGCGGTGTCGCCGCCACTGACGTCGCCGACGGCGGGGTGGTATCGCCCGGCGGGGTCGGGTTCGACATCTGCTGCGGGGTGCGCCTGCTCGCGTCGCCGGTCACGGTGGCGGAGTTCCGCCGGCACGGCGATGGGGTGATGGGCGAACTGGACGCCCGGATCCCGCGGGGGCTCGGGGAGGGATCGATCGCGTCGCGGCGGCTGCTCGCCGACGTGCTGGAGCGGGGGGCAGCCGCCGCCCTCGACGCCGGATTCGGCACGGGCGACGACCTGGACCGCTGTGAAGAGCGGGGCACGTCGGAGGGTGCCCGGCCCGATCTCATCACCCGCCGGGCGCTGGACCGGGGAGGTACTCAGCTGGGATCGCTGGGCGCCGGCAACCACTTCCTCGAGGTCCAGGTGGTCGACCGTGTGGAGGACTCCGAGGCCGCGCTCGCCTTCGGGATCAGGGAGGGGGCGGTGTGCGTGATGATCCACTGCGGGAGCCGCGGGCTCGGCCACCAGACCTGCACGGATCACCTCGAGGAGATGGGCCGGGCGATGCGGCGGCACGGCATCGAGGTTCCCGACCGCCAGTTGGCGTGCGTGCCGGTGGAGTCGGACGAAGGGCGCCGCTATCTGGGTTCGATGGCGGCAGCGGCCAACTTCGCGTGGGCCAATCGTCACGTCCTGGCACACGAGGCGAGGGTGGCGTTCGCCGCCGGGGGCATCGGCGATCCGCTGCGGCTCGTGTTCGACGTGGCCCACAACCTCGCCAAGGTGGAGGAGCACGCGGTCGGCGGTGAGGCCCGGCGCCTGTGCGTACACCGCAAGGGGGCGACCCGGGCGTTCGGGCCCGGGCACCCCGACCTGCCGCCCGGGCTCGAGCGGGTCGGCCAGCCGGTCCTGGTGCCGGGGAGCATGGGCACTGCCTCCTGGGTGCTGGCCGGTTCCGTCGAGAACCCGGCGTGGGCGTCGGCCGCTCACGGCGCCGGCCGGGTGATGAGCCGCAAGCGCGCCAAGGCCGAGCAGCGCGGCGCCGACGTGCGGGCCGGCCTCGAGGCCGAGGGCATCGCCGTTCGGCCCGGTTCGGTGCGGCTCTTGTCGGAAGAGGCCCCCTACGCCTACAAGGACGTGGACGAGGTGGTCTCCGTGTGTGACCGGGCGGGACTGGCATCACCGGTGGCCCGGTTGAGGCCGCTCGGCGTCGTCAAGGGCTGAGGGCGGCGGGGAGAGTCGGCCGAGGCGATCAGCCGTCGGCGAAGACCCGCTCTTCTAGGAAGCGGAGTGCCCGGTCTTCCCACTCGCCCGGCGCGATGGACAACCCTGCGGTGTGCCCGGCCTGCGGGACCTCCCACGACTCGACGGTGCTCGGGGCAGCTGCACGGATGTGGCGGGCTGCCAGAGCCTCGTCGGGCACCTCTCCGGCGGTGATCAGGAGCAGCGGCCGCGGCGCCATGCGTGCTGCCGCTTCGCTCAGGCTGATCGGTGGGCAGGCATCGGTCAGCAGGTCGG